>JAAZCH010000229.1 GCA_012513395.1 Tissierellia bacterium | reverse complement strand
ATGTCCAGATGTAGTGATAGCTGCTTCATAATCGGATCCCATTACTTTGTATGTTATGAAAATCCCGAATATTGCCATTATTATAACTTGCATGAATAATAATATTAACATAGGTCCAGCTAAATCTGCTATTTCCCACAATTTTAACTTCATCATGCTTAAAGCTAAGAATATTAGTAAAGAAACATTACCTAACATATCTAATTCTGTATGATGTATTCTAAATCTGTTATTCTTATCATTTAGATTTACAATCAGTGCTGAAGCTAGCATCCCTCCTACTGAAGCTGGAAAAGTAAGTCCAGTTTTTCCTAAAATTTTAGAAATAATTGTACCTAATGCCATTGCTATTAGCATCAAAAACATTGATTCCTCGTATCCTTTAACAGATATTTCATTTTTGAATTGATCTTCGAAATCGATAATTTCAGTTTGACTTGTCGTTTCAATTTTTCTATTCTTAACTCTTCTTTCAATTAAGAAAGTTCCCACTGGGCCACCTAAAAGTGCACCAGATACTAATCCAAAAGTTGCAGCAGCTAAAGCAATTGTATCTGCTCCCACAAGGCCTAATTCAGCCAGCACAGGTGCAAATACTGCCGAGGTTCCATGTCCTCCTGTCATTGGAATTGACCCAGTTGCTAAACCTACCAAGGGATTAACTCCCAAAGCTTTAGCACCAATAATACCTGCAGCATTTTGTAATGTAACCATAATAGCAGATAAAATTAAAAACTTTATAGTGTCTATCCCACCTTTTTTTAAAATAGGGATGCTAGCTGTAAATCCTATGCTTGTATAGAACATTAGCATGAAGAAATCGCTCAATGTCATATTCATATCTACCGTAAATGTTTGTGTTACATAACCTATTAGAACTATTATCGTGAAGAATATTCCTCCTACTACTGGTGTAGGAATTGAAAATCTTTGCAATATTTGAACTCTTTCTTTAATCTTACTTCCTAAAATTAATACAATAACCGCCAAAGCAGTAGTCAAGAACATATCTAATTCAAATACCATTTTAAACCTCCTAAAGAGTACTATTAAATTTTAAGCTTTTATAAAGTAACTTCTCCGTCCTTTAATACAACTTTTCCGTCTAGAGTGACTGTTGCACCTGTCATAATTAAATCATAGTGACATGCTGCTCTAAGCTCTCCTCCTAGGTTTTCGCTTGTGCCAATTCCAATATGAATAGAACCATAAACTCCTTCGTCTTCAAGCATAAGCCCGATAAATCTACAATTTGGATTTAATCCTATTCCTAGCTCTGCAATATTGTATACATTGGGATCATTCATGCTAGCTAAGTTGTCTGCTAACATTTTTGCTTGTTTGCCACCAGTAATTTCAGTAATAAACCCATCTTTTACTTCACAAACTATTGGCTCATCAAGTAAGCCAATACCTATATAAGGTACACTAGCGTCACAAACAATCTTACCTTGTGCTGTTCCTTCTATTGGTGTTGTATTAGCTTCGACTGTAGGTGCAGTTGAAAATTGTCCTGGTTCTACTAAGCAATAAAGTGCGTTACCTCTTCTGCCTTCTGTATTAAATGTTAAATCAGTTCCCATAGGTGTTGTTATATGAACTTCTTTGGCATTCTCTAGTGCTTTCGCCATTTCTTTGCATTCTGGAGCAATGGCTTCAAAATCAGCTTCCATACCGCCGTGAATCATCATATCTTCAGAAAATTGAGTTAATACAATTCCTCTAGAACCTTCAGCAATTGCATTTTTTACAGCAGCAGAATGTGTAATAGATTTTCCAACAACGCTTAAGAAAGCGTCAGAAGCTTTCATTGCTTCTGCAATTATTTTAGGAGGCTCTGCACTGTCAAATTCTCTTGGTGGCATTATAGCAATTACTGGCTCGATATTTTTTCTTACTGCGGATGCTGCAAGTGTTTCAGCTATACTCATTTTCTCAGGCTCTGTCACTATTAATAATTTTTCATCGGCTTTCATTTTTAGATTTACATCTAAAATCTTGTCTGCAATCTTTCCCATTAATATTTTCTTCATATTATGTACCTCCAACTATATTATATGTTCTATAGAATATATAATATATATATCTTATTGTTTGTCAAACAAAAAAAGTGCTTATCAAGCACTTTTTTAATTAACTTATATATCTTTTTTTATATATTCATATCCTTTGTTTATGTGTTCTGTCATTAGTTTTTTTGATAACTCTAGATCTTTGTCTAGCAATGCCAAAATAAGTTCCCGATGCTCTTCACATATTTCAGCCTTTCTTTTAGGGTCCTTTGCTGACTTCATTCTATCATGAAGAAGCATATAATTTAATCTCTCCACCAAGTCTAATAAAGTTTTATTACCTGAAGTTTGCAAAATATAATCGTGAATTGCATTTGAAACGTCATAACTAGATATTTGTGCATTCTCTTCATTAATTGTTTCTAAGAATTCTAAAAGTTTAGATTTTTCCAGTTTATCAATTGCTAATTCAAGAGCTAAGTTTTCAAGTGCCCTTCTGCACTCATAAACCGACTTAATCTCCTCAGGTGTGTATTCTCGAACAAATACACCTTTATATGGAATAATTTCAACTAATCCTTCGGTCGATAACATCCTAAAGGTTTCACGAACTGGTGTAGCACTTACTCCCAAAGCATTGGCAATATCAACTTCATTTAGCTTATCGCCGCCTTGAAGCTCTCCATCAAAAATCATATTTTTAATTGATTGATAAACTTTCTGATTGAGTGTTTTCTTTTCTTTAATTCTATATTTTTTCAAATTGTTCTCCATAATTCCTCCGTGAATAATTATTATACCATAATTGATTTTCATTTGTATCATCTATAATTATTATTTTACCTTGACTGTAACCTTATGATTATGTTATTATTTACTAAATTTAATAAAAGGAATTTTTGTCACCGGATGAAAATATTTTGGGTATTCTAACCTGCCGTAGGTAATGCATCAAAAGATGTTGAAAGGCGTGGTTGGAATACCTTTTTTAAAACTAGGAGGTAGTTATGAGAATTAAACCTTTTTTGGTAGAAGAGTGGATGAACGCTTACGAAAATGATGCTGAAATTAATATTGCCGAGACTTGCGTAAATTCAATATCTATGGAGGAGTTATTTGAGATGTCCAATATTGATATCGATGAATTTATCAAAGAGTTTGCTAGTAAAAGACTGACCTATGGTCACATCGAGGGAAATCCAAAATTTTTAGATGGAATCTGCAATCTTTATAAGAAAATAAATCCCGATGATGTTGTTACAACCCATGGCGCCATTGGTGCCAATCATCACGTATTTTTTTCTTTGATTGAACCTGGTGATGAAGTAATTTCAATTATGCCGACATATCAGCAATTGTATTCTATTCCCGAGGCTTACGGCGCTGATTTAAAAATTTTACATTTGAAAAAAGAAAATAATTATTTGCCTGATTTAGAGGAACTGAAAAATTTGGTCACCAAAAATACCAAGATGATATGTATTAACAATCCCAACAATCCAACTGGTGCATTAATCTCCAATGAAATGCTTATGGAAATAATCGAAATTGCAAAAGATTCAGGGGCTTATATTTTATGCGATGAAGTTTATAGAAATTTAGTTCAAGACGAGATATATCAAGAGTCTATTGTGGATCTATATGAAAAAGGAATTTCCGTTTCCAGTATGAGCAAGATTTTTTCACTGGCTGGGATTCGATTGGGTTGGATTGCCACAAAGGATGAAGATGCGTTAAAATCTTTTTGGATTCATAGAGATTACAATCACATTAGCTGCAGTATGTTTGATGAAGAAATTGGTGGAATTGCCCTTTCAATTTATGACAAATTACTTAATAGAAGCAAGGAGATTGTGCAAAATAATTTGAAAGTTTTGGACGATTGGATTAATTCTCAAGAGCATTTTAGCTATGTAAAACCTAAGGCTGGAACAACTGCTCTTGTTCATTACGACTTCGACAAACCAAGTTATGAATTTTGCAAAGAACTTTTAGAAGAAACAGGTGACTTTGTAACTCCTGGAGCTTGTTTTGAAATCGAGAACTCCTTTAGAGTTGGATATGCTGCTGATAAAAGTGATTTGATCAAAGGTCTTAAAGCCATAGAAGAATTTTCTAAAAAATTGGTGGTGAAATAGATGAGTTTAGTGAGAATCATTGACAAAGAGACAGTCTTAAAGACTTTAAAAATGGATGAAGTTATCCAAGTTGTAGAAAATTGTTATGTACAAAAAGCTAGTGGAATGGGAAAAATTTGGCCAATGGTTTTTCAAGAGTTCCCAGGTTTTTACGGCGATATGGACATAAAATCTGGTCAGCTTGACGAGGATGGATTTTATGGTTTGAAACTCGTTTCTTGGTTTAGAGACAATCCCCAAAAAAATTTGCCTCAACTTTTTGGAACTTCGTTATTATTTGATATCAAAACTGGAGAGCCTAAAGCTTTGATAAACGCAACTGCAATGACTGGAATGAGAACTGGAGCTGCTGGGGCAATCGGTGCAAAATATTTAGCAAGAAAAGACTCCAGAAGTTTATTGATTGTGGGTACTGGACACTTAGCACCTTATTTAATAGTGGCTTCTTTAATCTCCATTCCAACATTGGAAGAAGTTAAGGTAATAAATCCTCACAATTCCAATTCTAACAATGAAAAGCTGTTAGAAACAATTGAAGAAGTTGACAAGTTGTTAGATGATATTTCATTTAAAAGAAACGCTCAAATAAATTTAGCAAAAGATTTAGAATCTGCTGTGAAATCTAGTGATATAATTATGACCGCTACTCCTTCCTACTCTCCGCTTATAAAAGCCGATTGGGTAAACCCAGGAACTCATATTAGCACAATGGGTGCAGATATTAGTGGAAAACAAGAATTAGATTCTGAAATTTTAAGAAAAGCAAAAATTGTTGTCGATGATATTGAACAGTCAATAAGCGTTGGAGAGTGTGAGATTCCCATTAAAGAAAAAGTAATAGAAAAATCTCATGTGAATTTAGAAATTGGAGAAATTATAATAGACTCTTCAAAGTCTAGAGCAAATCTAGATGAAATTACGATTTTTGATTCTACGGGAATTGCACTTCAAGATATAGCTTGTGGAATATTAGTTTTTAAAAAAGCAGAAGAAATGAAACTTGGTAAGCTTGTGGAATTATAATAGGGACGCATAACATCTTGCGTCCCTTGAGTTTTATCTATAACAATTCCCCTTCTCTTTTAACATAATAGTTTTTCATAACTTGAACTAATGCCATATATAAAATTACAACTGCTCCTAAAAATATGAAGAACGTAACGTTTAGAGTGTGTAATCCGATTTCTCTTCCAATTCCTGTAAATGGAATTAGGGTCAAAACTATAATTCCCATTGCTGTTAAACTCATAACAGGGAATGAAGCATTACTTTGCAAAAATGGTATCTTTGGAGTCCTTAGCATATGAATTACCAAAGTTTGGGTCCACATGGATTCTACAAACCATCCTGATTGGAATACAGCTATATACAAAGCTTTCATAGCTGGATCTGTTAGTTGATGGTAAAGCATTCCTTCTGTATATTGTGGACATAGTACAAAGTACAAGAATAGATAAGTTAAAATATCAAATATGGAACTAGTTGGTCCAAAGTAAATCATGAATTTCGAAATTGAACTTGCGTCCCAATCTCTTGGTTTTTGCAAAAACTCTCTGTCTACATGGTCCCAAGGAATTGCAGTACAAGAGATATCATAAATTAAGTTTAGTAAAATCAAATGGATTGATTCCATTGGCAAAAATGGTAAAAATGCACTTGCAAGTAAAACTGAAAATACATTACCAAAGTTAGAAGATGCAGTCATTTTTATATATTTAATCATATTTCCATAAGTTTTTCTACCTTCAATGATTCCTTTCTCTAATACCATCAAATCTTTTTTGAGTAGGATTACATCAGCTGCTTCTTTTGCAATATCAACGCCATCATCTACAGAAATTCCTACGTCGGATGCTCTCATTGCTGGTGCGTCGTTTATTCCGTCTCCCATATATCCTACAGAGTGACCTTTAGATTTTAAAGCTCTAATAACTCTAGCTTTTTGTTCTGGAGATAATTTAGCAAATACTGTAATATTGTCAATTATCTTTATAAGCTCTTCGTCTGTCATCAACTCAATATCATCACCAGTGTACATGTTTTCTACTTCTAATCCAAGTTGTGCACAAACTGAACGGGTTACTTCTGCATTATCCCCAGTTAGAATCTTAACTGATACTTGGTTTTCATTTAAAGCTCTTATAGCATCTCCTGCTGAAGGTTTTGGTGGGTCTAAAAACGCCAAGTATCCAATTAAAACCATGTCAGATTCGTCTTCAGTAGAGAAATCGCCTACTGGTCTGTGATTAGTTTTTTGGGAAACCCCTAGTACTCTCATTCCATTTTCGTTTAGTTCCCTCACTTGAGATAAAACTTTTTCTTTCATCTCATCTGTTAGAGGAACTACTTCTCCGCGGATATCTAAGTAGGAAGAAACTTCTAAAATTTCTTCTATTGCCCCCTTAGTTATCATTTGAGTTTTGCCAGTTTTGTCTTCCACAACTACGCTCATTCTTCTTCTGGAAAAGTCAAAAGGTACTTCGTCAATCTTTTCGTATCTAGTGGAAAGATTTTTTAAGTTTTCGTCATCTTGGAGTTCCATAGTTTTATTTATTATTGCAATGTCCATTAGATTTTTCAATCCAGTTTGGAAATAGCTATTTAAAAATCCATGTCTTAGAACTCTTGTATCCTCTTCTCCGTCTAAATTTAAGTGATATTGTAAAACTACTCTATTTTCAGTAAGGGTTCCTGTCTTATCTGTGCAAAGAATATCCATAGAGCCAAGGCTTTGAATAGAATTAAGATTCTTTATAATAACTTCTTCTTTTGCCATTTCTAAGGATCCCTTTGCTAATCCTGCTGTAACAATCATTGGTAGCATCTCTGGAGTCAATCCAACTGCGATAGAGATTGCAAAAAGTCCTGCATGGAGCCAGTCTCCTTTTGTAAATCCATTTATAAAAAATACAATTGGAACCATGACTAACATAAATCTAATTAAGACCCATGAAACTGAGTTTACTCCTTTTTCAAAGGAAGTTGGCTCTGGATCAACATCTAATTCTTCAGCAATTGATCCAAAAATCGTATCGTTACCTACTGCAACGACAACTCCTTTAGCTGCTCCAGAAACCACGCTAGTTCCCATAAATATTAAATTATCTTTAATAAAAAAATTATTAGAATTTCCAATGGTCAGCCTAATGACCATCCTGACAATATAGCACTTAGAGCATTTAAAGAGCATTTAGAAGGAGAACTAGGAGATAAATATGAGGTTCAAATATTCGCAAACGAACTTTTAGGTTCATCGAAAAATGCATTGGAACTTTGCCAAACGGGTGCTTTAGATATGGTAATAGCAAGTGCTTCCAATATGGAAACTTTTGATAGAGTGTATTCAATTTTTTCACTTCCATATTTATTCAATGGCGTAGAATCATATTATGAAACGATGCAAAACAAAGAAATAACTGATTTGATTTACGACAAAACTATTGACCAAGGTGTAATTACAGTAGGATGGTTTGACGCTGGAACGAGAAACTTCTACGGATCTAAACCAATAGAAACTGTAGAAGATGTTGCTGGGTTGAAGATTAGAGTTCAGCCTTCACCGACTAATGTGGCTATGATGGATGCATTCAATGCTGGCGCTGTGCCAATGAGTTTTAGTGAAGTGTATACCGCTTTACAAAATGGAACTATCGATGGAGCTGAAAATAATGAGCTGGCTCTTACAACCGTAAAGCACGGTGAAGTTGCAAAATACTATTCATATAATATGCACCAAATTGTCCCAGACTTAATTGTAGCTAATTATAATTTCGTTGAAGGATTGGAAGGCAGGGATAGAGAAGTTTTCTTTGAAGCTTTGGAAATCGCAGAAAAAATTGAGCAAGAAGAATGGACTAAGCAGACTCTAGAAGCGATAGATCACGCAGAGAATGTTATGGGGGTAACATTTGTAGAAGCAAATGTAAATTCCTTTAGAGAAAAGGTTTTACCACTTCATGAAAAAGTAATATCTGAAAATGAAAATCTTCGTCCGATATATGAAGCGATAGACGCAATTAACAATAAGTATGCAGGGGAGGTATCAAATTGAAACTTAAAAGTATTTTAATGAAAATTTTAAGCTGGATATGTGTCGCAATTTTCGTGCTCATTACGATTATTGGTACATATCAAGTGGCAACTAGATATTTGTTTAATAATCCTAGTGCTTGGACAGAAGAATTGCTCTCATTTGGGTTTGCTTGGATGGCGATTTTAGCAGCTGCATACGTTTTTGGTAAGAGAGATCATATGAGATTGACGTTCATCATTGACAAGTGGGATATAGAAAAGAAAAAGATTGTAGAAATTGTAAATGAAGTTTTAATTATTATCTTCACAGCGACAATATTTGTTTATGGAGGAATAAAATTAGTAGGACTTACTATTAAGCAAATATCGCCAGCTCTTCAAATTTCTACAGGTATAGTATATTCGGTAATACCTATAGCGGGAGTATTGATTATTATATTTTCTATATTGAATATCATCGAAATAAGTAGAGGAGAATGGCTTTCCTCTAGTAATGAAGGGGGAACTAATTAATGAGTTTATTAGCAATTTCTGGATTATTGATGTTTATCGTCTTGGCAGCGCTTTTGATCATTGGTACACCTATTTCAATAGTAATTGGACTATCTTCCCTTGCTGGAATACTACCGACATTGGATTTAGCTTCTTCACTAATAACGGCAGCACAAAGGATATTTTCAGGAATATCTACATTTACACTATTAGCAATACCATTTTTTGTATTAGCAGGAAATATTATGAACAAAGGTGGAATTGCAATTAGGCTGATTAGATTAGCTCAGGCATTTTTTGGAACATTACCAGGTGGTCTGGCTGTATCTAATATTGTAGCAAATATGCTATTTGGTTCCATTTCCGGTTCTGGAATAGCTGCAGCTTCAGCTATGGGAGCGACGATTGGACCTATAGAAAAAGATGAAGGATATGATGTAAACTTCTCTGCTGCAACAAATATCGCGTCAGCGCCAACAGGCCTTTTAATACCGCCTTCCAATGTATTGATTACATATTCCCTCATTAGTGGTGGAACATCAGTAGGAGCATTGTTCCTAGCTGGTTATCTTCCTGGAATACTTTGGGGAATTGGATGTATGGTTATATGCGTAATCCTAGCAAAAAAAGAAGGTTATCTAGGTCAAGCTAGGCCGAAGGGAAATGATTTTGTAAAAATTATTGTAGAATCAATTCCTTCTTTGTTCCTAATTGTAATTATAGTTGGCGGAATAGTTTCTGGTGTATTCACAGCTACAGAAGCTTCTTGTATCGCTGTAGTATATAGTTTAATATTGTCCTTTATTTATAGAACTATTAATTTGAAAGATTTACCGGACATTATTAGAGATTCTGCTGAAACGACTGGGATAATAATGCTATTAATCGGAGCTTCTGGAATTATGGGTTGGGTAATGAGCTTTACAGGAATTCCTCAAGCGATATCCAATGCAGTAATGGGCTTTACAAATTCTAAAATTGTAATCCTTTTGCTTATCAATGTTATACTATTGTTAGTAGGAACTTTTATGGATATAACTCCTGCAGTATTAATTTTTACTCCGATCTTTTTACCTATGTGTATGGAGTTTGGTATGCACCCGGTACACTTCGGTATCATGATTACTTACAACTTATGTATAGGAGGAATTACTCCTCCAGTAGGAAATATTCTATATTTAGGTACGAGAATTGGAGGAACGAAAGTAGAATCAGTTATGCCTTGGCTATTTAAATACTATGGAGTAATTTTAATTGTATTATTGCTGGTTACATTTATACCTGCTATATCTATGTTTATTCCTCAAGCAGCTGGCTTAGTATAAAGGAAGGATATTTATGACTAAATATATTGACGACAACTTTTTAATAAGTAATAAAACAGGCTTAAATTTATATTTGAATTACAGCAAAAATATGCCGATTTTTGACTATCATTGTCACTTGTCACCTAAGGAAATATTTGAAAACAAAAAATACAAGAATATCACAGAAATATGGCTTGGTGGAGATCATTATAAATGGAGGGCAATGAGAATTAATGGCATAGAAGAAAAATATATCACCGGAGACGGAGATGATTTTGAAAAATTTCTCGCTTTTGCTAAAACTTTAGAACAAGCTATAGGAAATCCTCTGTTTCAATGGTCACACTTGGAGCTTTCGACGTACTTTGGAATTGATGAAATATTAAATGAGAAAACTGCTCAAGACATATGGGATAGAGCCAATAAGAAATTAGAAAGTATAACTGCCAGAACTTTAATTGAAGATTCTAAAGTGACGCATATTTGCACCACAGATGATCCTTTGGATGATTTGAAGTATCATATTGAACTTAAAAAAGATGAAAGTTTTTCGACCAAAGTACTGCCCACTTTCAGACCGGATTCTGCATTTAAAATTTACAAATATGGATTTAAAGATTATATTAAAAAATTAGAAAAGCTTACGGGAATTGAGATAAGTTCAGGCGAGAAATTAATAGCTGCCTTAAGAAAAAGAGCTGAGTTTTTCCATGAAGTGGGAGGACGACTGGCTGATCACGGATTTGAAGACTTTGTATTTACAGTACCAAAAATTGAAGTTGTGGATAAGGCTCTGAAAGATGCTCTAGAGGATAAAGAAGTAGAAGAAAATTCATCAAGACATTTTCAATCTTATTTGATAATTGAGCTTGCAAAAATATATGTAGAGTTGGGCTGGACAATGCAAATGCACGTTGGAGCTTTACGAAACACTAACACAAAGATGTTTGAAAAAATTGGCGCTGATGCAGGTTTTGATTCTATGGGAGATTTTAGCTTTGCAGAAGAGACCAAAGACTATTTTGACTATTTAAATAATAACGAAATACTCCCTAGAACGATAGTGTACAATCTAAATGCAAAAGATAACGACGTATTTTCTTCACTCATGGGGAATTTTCCTAAATCTGGAGTTCCTCAGTGGGTGACCCACGGAACTGCGTGGTGGTTCTATGACCAAAAATTTGGAATTAAAGACCAAATGAGGAGTTTTGCAAACTTAGGTTTGTTGGGAAGATTTTTGGGAATGGTTACAGACTCTAGATCCTTCTTATCCTTTACAAGACACGATTACTTTAGGCGAGTTGTTTGTAATATCATAGGGAAATGGGCTGAAGAAAATTTAATACCTAGAGATATGGAACTGCTAGGTAATTTAGTTGAAGGCATTTCATATAATAATGCTAAGAATTATTTTGAATTTTAATGGGGTGACGATTTGGATTTAAAACTTGAAAACATTGAAGAATTATCAAAAATTAGCGATGAATATCCAAAATACGATGTCAATAAACTTAGGGAGATTAGTATAAAAGATCCAAAATGGCTAGCAGTGGGCTCTGGAAATATTTTCAGAGCTTATATAGCCAAATTAAATCAAGAGCTTATAAACAAAGAAATATACGATAGAGGAATTTCAGTTCTGGGAAGTAGTAATTCTGAAGTTGTAGAAAAGGTATATAGAGATTTTGACAATTTATCCCTTTCGGTAACTTTAAATAATGATGGAAACTTCAATGTTAATCTTTTGGGAAATATTGTAGAAGTACTTGATTATAGCGAAAAAATACGACTGGAAGAAATTATAAAAAATAAAAACTTGGAACTTATTTCTTTTATAATTACTGAAAAGGGTTACAACCTGTTGGATTTGGATGGCAATCCTCTAAAAACAATACAAGAAGATATAGATGGCGAACCAGATGAAAGTAAAAACCTTATGAGCATAATTACAAATATGCTATATAAGCGTTTCAAAGATTCAAAAGCACCAATAGCTTTAGTGGCTATGGATAATGTTTCTAAAAATGGAGATGTTTTGAAATCTGCCATAACATTTTTGGCGAAAGCATGGATAGCTCAAGGCAAAATGGATCATGAATTTATGGAATACCTAGAAGATGAAACCAAAGTTTCCTTTCCCTGGACAATGATAGATAAAATAACGCCAGGATCAGCAAAAGTTGTAGAAGAATTTTTATTAGAAAGAGGATTTACAAATATTTCTCCAGTAAAATTAAACAAAGGAGGCTTTAGAGCTCCTTTTGTTAACTCAGAGGAAGCAGAATACTTGGCTATTGAAGACAAATTTCCAAATGGCAGGCCAAGTCTTGAAGAAGTCGGGGTCATTATGACTGACAAGGAGACTGTAGAAAAACTTGAGACTATGAAAGTTACAGCATGCTTAAATCCCCTTCATACAGCTTTGGCGGTATATGGATGCCTGTTAGGATATGATAGCATTTCTACAGAAATGAAAGATGATGAGTTGTTGGGGTTAGTAAAAGGAATTGGATACGGTGAAGCGATTGCCGTAGTAGAAGATCCCAAAGTAATAAAACCAGAAGAATTTTTGGATGAAGTTATAAACATAAGATTCCCAAATCCATATATACCAGATATGCCACAAAGAATTTCTACAGATACTTCCCAAAAAATTCCTATAAGATTTGGCAAGACTATAGAAAAGTATTGGAAGGTAGAAGATAAAGACCAAAGAGACTTGAAATACATTCCGTTAGCTATTGCAGGATGGCTAAGATATCTATTAGGTGTTGATGATGAAGGTAGGGAAATGGAATTAAGTCCAGATCCATTGATGACTATACTAAAAGAAGCTATATCAGGGATTGAGCTAGGAAGATTCGAACCTACTGAAAAATTATATGATTTGTTAGAAAATGAAGTGATATTTGGAGTGAATCTAGTAGAAGTTGGACTATCAGAAAAAATATTGAAATATTTTAAGGAGTTGTCTACTAGTACGGGAAGTGTTAGAAAGACTTTAAAAAAATATACACAAAGTGATTTGGAGGTTTAAATGAAACTGACATTTAGATGGTATGGTGAATCGGATCCTATTCCTATTGAATATATAAAGCAAATCCCAGGTAATACCGGAGTGATGGGAATGATAGATACATTCGAGGCGGGAGAAGTATGGGATGAA
Organism: Tissierellia bacterium; assembly: GCA_012513395.1. Next base: position 1,186 of record JAAZCH010000229.1, on the reverse strand, counting down.
GAAACGATTAAGAAATTTGTAGAAAAAGTTAATTCCGTAGGCTTAGAAGCGGAAGTCATAGAGAGTGTAAATGTTCACGAAGATATTAAACTAGGCTTAGACACAAGGGACAAATATATAGAAAATTATAAAGCTTCAATTAAAAACTTGGCTAAGCACGGAATAAAAACAATTGTTTATAATTTTATGCCTGTGTTTGACTGGCTCAAGACAGATTTAGGAAAAATTTTAGAAGATGGATCGAATACATTGTATTATAATGAAGCGGACTTAAAAGATATGACTCCTAGGGAATTAGTTGAAAGTACTATTAAGGGAGCGGGGAATTTTACACTTCCTGGATGGGAGCCGGAACGGCTTTCTGAGCTGGAAAAAGTTTTGGAACTTTACAAAGAAGTAGACGAAGATAAATTATTGGAAAATTATAAGTATTTCCTAGAAGGAATTATTCCAACTTGTGAAGAGTATGGAGTTAAGATGGCGGTACATCCTGATGATCCGGCGTGGCCAGTTTTTGGTATACCGAGAATATCTCATACCAAAGAGCAACTTGATACCATATTAAACTTAGTGGATTCTCCATCTAATACCTTATGTTTGTGCACAGGCTCCTTAGGTTCTAATCCAAACAATGATATACCAGAGATAATTCGTTACTTTGGAGAAAAGAAAAAAATTGGATGCGCCCATGTGAGAAATATCAAGTATTTAAATGATAGAGAATTTTATGAATCTGCACATCTAAGTAGCGATGGAAGTCTAGATATGTATGAAATAATGAAAGCATTTTATGACACGGACTTCGATGGCTATATAAGACCTGATCACGGCAGAATGATTTGGGGCGAGACTGGAAGAGCGGGATATGGATTATACGATAGAGCTTTGGGCTTGACATATCTAAATGGATTGTGGGAAGCACTTAGTAAGAATTCTAAATAAAAATTTTTAAATAGATATCTAATCATTTGCTTGATTGGATATCTATTTATTTGTATAAATTAATGAAACCAATTTTTGTTTTTAGGGTTTGAATTTAATTTCGAATTATGGTATAATAACTAAGCTATTTTCACAAGAGTAATATTATAATTACACCAATAATCTGCTTTGAAAATTTGTTTAAAATTGTAGTGTGCTAAATGCAATTTTTGTTGACATAGATGCGTTGGGGTGTTAATATATT
>JAAZCH010000228.1 GCA_012513395.1 Tissierellia bacterium | reverse complement strand
ATCTAAACCTTCAAGTATAAATTTCTTTTTCATTATTAAATCCTCCTAAATATTATTTGTAATTTTATTTTGAATACTACAAGTCTTTTTCAAATTTTCTTGAAGCATTGCTCATTTGAAATGAAGACTTAAATATATGCCCAAATATCTTCAAAAAATATTCTATTCTACCGCATTACTACTTCTCGTTGATATGAATTAGACCTTGGTCAAATATTTCTCTTACATGATTATCAACTAATGAATAATATACTACTTTGCCTTTTTTTATGTTTTTCACTAAATTAGCTTGTTTTAAGACTCTCAGCTGATGGGAAATTGCTGATAGTGTCATGTTAAGTAATACAGCGATATCACAAACACACATTTCAGCTTCATGTAAAGCCCATAATATCCTGATTCGTGTTGAATCTCCAAATACTTTAAATAATTCTGCTAGATCATAAAGGCTTTCTTCATGAGGCATTTTATCTCTAACTTGATTTACAATATCCTCATGAATTACATTGCAGTCACATCTTTCAATTGAATTAGATTTTTTAGTCATAGTATCACCTCTTTTTAAATCATTTCATATGAATACTTGAACAATCATTCATACGTTGTGTATTTATTATATTCTTATTTTTTTCTTGTGTCAATAGTTATATGAGCATTTATTCAAGTGTTTTTTATATTATTTAAAATATCTCAAAAACATCTACTAAGACATTAGTACCATCCTTTCTCGGTATCCCGTTCCATACATATCCTTTAAACAAATCCTTAAAAATAAAGACTTCACCTTCGTACAAGTTTTCGGTTTCTTTAATAGCTTCATCTAACAGCTTATTACATCACTCATGTGGTCAACTCGTTATCAATAACCCTATAATCACATTTTTGATAATATCACATGTATAAATCATGTAAAAGTCAATGCAAAAACCGCCAATCAAGAGAAACTAACTCTTAATTGACGGTTTATATTAGTATTAAATCATACTTCCATTTCAATTCCAGATTTAAAGCATATTACAAAGTGGTCATCATAAACACTAACATTCTGGATAATCTTCCTTACTAGGATATCATCATATGTTGCATATCTAAATCAATAAGTTTTTTAAATAACCTTTTATAACTTAATTCCATATAACCTCCAAGATTATTTTTTCGATAGCTAATCTCGTACATATATACATTAAAAAAATACTTATGTTTGTTATTACATACAAATCTATTATAACATTAACTATAGGTTATTTTCAATCAATTGATATATCACTTTAAATGAGCAAAAAAATAAAGGCAGTCCGAAGACTGCCGATATTTATCTCTCTGTATCTTTGCTATGATCTTTCTTGTTTGATTTAGTTTTATCATCTGTCTTAAAGCTTTTTATTTGCCCTAATATGGACTTTTTATCCTTATCTTGACTCTTTACTTGTTCTTTTGCTTTTAAGAGCTTAGAAGACAAAATACGAACATTTTTATGTTCCTTTCCGTTGTTATCAATACTTGTTTTTACTTGTCCAAAGATTTTAACAAAATCTCCTTGTTTTAGGTTCTCTAAATCTTTTGTCTTATCTCCATAGGCTGAGCAATTAGTATAAACTTTATTCCCATCGTCATCTTTTGAAACAATTGAAAAATTACTTACTTTGAACTTTTCCCCATTAGCATTTTCTCTTTCTAGATTTTCTACTTGACCTGCTATATTACCCACAAGATTTATAAGATCATCTTTTTCTTCAATATCGCTGACATTTTCAACAATCTTACCTTGTTCTTTCATATCATCAATCATATAGTCAAAATCATCACTTAGTAGACCTGTTGTGTCATTGTTCATATATAAGACATAGACTTCTTCAAGTGCCTTTTCATCATTAACACCCTTTTCTATGCTCACAAGTGCTTTTATAAAATCCTTGTAGTTATCATTCATTATTTCTTCTAAGTTTTCTCTAATATCTTTGTATTCCATAGTTTCCTCCTTGTATTAAATAAGGAGAGCTTTTCGCCCTCCTCTATCTTTCTTGTCCTTTTTCACTTTTTTCTTGATTTTTATCTTTTTCTTCTTCTGATTTGAATTTTGATATTTGTCCTAATATTGATGGCTTCTCTTCCCTTGCGTGAAGATTATCTTCTACGTCATAAGTTGATTCAAAATAATCACTATCTTTAAAATCATTGTCGTACCTATCTGGTATTCCGTCATTGTCAAGATCTTTTGCCAGTGGATCATAGAAGTTTCCATCATCATCTATTTCTAATCCTAGAGCTTGTTTCAAATCTTCTTCATCTACTGCTACCAGATCATCAAAACTAGACATCTTTATGGCTTCGGTCATATCTTTAATAGCTTGTGAGTTAGATATATCTTCCTCTACAAAAGATTCTGTTCTAATAGCTACATTATCTACATACTGAGTCCATGTTTTTTCTTCCAAATTTACCTCATATTGAATAGAGTGCTTCCCATCTGGTGTCTCTGTATAGGCAAGTCCTATATGACTTAAATCGGGGTATAATTTGTCAAAGTCTTCATAGCTATTAGATTCTGAAAACTCATAGTTAGAATAATCAACTATCGCCCTCTTTAAATCTTCTAATAGTGGTGATTGGTTTTCTAACTCTTCT
>JAAZCH010000227.1 GCA_012513395.1 Tissierellia bacterium | reverse complement strand
TGATGGCATGACCTCAGACTGGGCCAGGATACCCTTTGATACCCTAGAAACCATCTCCAAAAGAATAACCTCTGAAGTAAATGGAGTTAACAGAGTAGTCTATGACATAACCACTAAACCACCTTCAACAATAGAGTGGGAATAAGCGACAAAAGCTCAAAAACACCTTAAACACAGGGTTTTAGGGCTTTGAAAAGGCTAACCGGGACAAAATTGGGCAAACATGCCAAAAGGAATAACGACAAGTATTGTTTCAAGTGGCTTACAATTAGATAAAAAGATGACCGTAGCTTAATCGTTACGGTCTTTTTTTGTGTTTGCTTTTCTTAAAAATCTGCTTTTCTTTGGGTAGGATAACTTCCAATCATCTAACTCCTGATCCGAAATTTCTCCATTATAATGTTTTGTTCGCATCTCATCCCATTCAACAAGAAAGTCTGAAAATTCTGTGTTACCAGATACTAGCCTAGCAGTACCTGTCTCTATTATGGGACGAAACTTCATATCTTTTTCATAGTCAAAAATAATTTGATAGATTTCGGTGTTTGATATGGGATCATGATCTATCAATGCAGAGATATCAACTTGAAGAGCATCAGCAATCATTTGTAGTTGCTCTTTTGTTGGAGAACGATTACCAAGTTCATAATTTCTAATAGCTGCATCTGTCAGTTTTGACATGATAGCCAGCTCTTTTTGTGTTAGTCCTCGCATTAAGCGAAGCTCTTTTAATTTTTTTCCGGAGATCATTGCTTGCTCCTTTCTTGAAAATATATCAATAGTTTATCACAGAATGGAGATAACCACAACAAAAACGTTCTGTTATTAATGACTGGTATCATTGCCTATATTCTAAAATTAATAATATACAAAAGACTTGACAGAACATAAATGAACTGCTAATCTATAATTAAACAGTTCAGATATGAACTGATAGCAAGAACACCAAATTGACGCTCTTCCTCTTCCCTGGAATTGAGAACCTTGCAATTCACACGGAAAGGAGGATGACTATGACAAAAGTATTTATGACAGCCAAAGAAGTTCAAGACTTTCTAGAAGTCAGTCGAACAACTGCTTATCAACTGATTAGTGAAATGAATGAAGAGCTACAGGAACTTGGCTATCGAGTACAACGAGGCAAAGTGAACAGAGAGTATTTCAAAGAAAAATATTGCTATGGGAAAAATAAAGAAATGGAGGATTAGCAATGGGAGCCTACAGAGATGAAAGCAAAAATGGAACTTGGTATTGCAGATTCAGCTATACCAACTGGAAAGGGGAGCGAATCAACAAAAAGAAACGTGGATTTGCGACCAAGAAGGAAGCTTTGGCCTGGGAGAAAGATTTTCTTAATCAACAAGCCGGGACTTTAGATATGACATTTGAAGAATTTTTTGAAGTCTATAAAAAGGATAGGAAACCTCGAATTCGCTTAAACACTTGGAAAACGAAAGAAAGTATCATAATGCATAAAGTTATACCTTATCTCGGTAAGCTAAAGATTAATGAAATTACTTCAGTTACTATCATTCAGTGGCAAAACACCTTGATGGAAATTGAAGACGATCATGGTAACAAGTATTCTCCAACCTATTTAAGGACGATACACGCTCAACTTAGCAGTGTTCTTAATCATGCTTGTCGCTATTACAATTTGCCAAATAATGCCGCCAGAGATGTTGGTACGATGGGGGAAAAAGAAGCTTCTGAAATGGACTTCTGGACACAAGCAGAGTATGAAAAGTTTATCGAAGTTATAAAGAATAAACCCCAATCATTTTATGCCTTTGAGCTTCTTTATTGGTGTGGATTACGTGTTGGCGAGTTATTAGCCTTAACAAAAGAGAAGTTTGATTTTGATAATAAGACCATTCGAATAGATCAATCACTTCAAAGAATTGATGGAGAAATAGTCATCACAGCACCAAAAACTAAAAAGAGTGTTAGAACAGTTGTAATGCCTGATTTTGTTGCTAATGAATTGAGTGACTATATGAACAGTTTTTACAAGCTTCATGCAACCGACTTTATCTTTAACTTCTCTAAGAGTTTTCTTCACCATGAAATGGACCGAGGGAGCAAGCTATCTGGAGTCAAACGAATAAGAGTGCATGATTTAAGGCATTCACATGTATCCCTTTTAATTGAACTTGGTTATTCAGCCATTGCGATTGCAAGCCGTGTAGGTCACGAATCGATTGATATTACCTATCGCTACGCTCACTTATTTCCTAGTAAGCAAATTGAGATGGCAGTTTCTTTAACTGATTTAAGAGCTGTAAAACAAGATAAGTGGGATGAATTATTAAAGGAGGATGAAGTAGATGATATTTAGACAAGAAATTCTTCAGAAAAAAGCAAAACAAATTAAACAGAAAAAAAAGAAAAATGAAAAGAATAGAGTTAGAAACAAAATTTTAAACTTCAGAGTATCCCCAGAAGAACTAGATGTTATCAATAAAATGGTGGAAATCAGTGGATTGAATAAGCAGGAGTATTTTGTCTCCATGCTAACTGACCATGAGGTAATTGTTTACGCTGATTACAGGACTGAGGACGTAATCTCAAAAGAGCTATTTCAACTGGCAAGAGTCATTAAGAAGTATGGGAAACTCGATGATGACAAGCAAGATATTCTACTTTATATTTTAGAAATCTATGAAGCAATCAAAATAAATAAAGCCCCCAATCCAGAGGATTGAAGGCAAGATGGACGTACACTTGGTAGACCATCCCTAGACAAGACTAGTTTACCAGCTTGTACCTCCTACATCAAGAAAAACAGGAGGAAAACCGATGAAAAATAAGTTAATAAATCAATATAGAAAAAGTATCCCCAAAGAATTACAAGACAGTCCTCAATGGATTGTCTTTAAGAAAGTGCCAAGAACAAGTCGACATGGCGAAACGAAAATCGCCTAAATACCCATAAGTACTGTGACTCTTTCTTCAAGAGACTGGAATAAAAAAGATAAGTGGACAAGTTTTGAAAAGGCACTCTCTGTGCTATTCAATTCAAAAGTTGATGGCCTAGCATTTGTGCTTTCAAGTGATGATCCATTTGTCTGCATTGACCTGGACCATTGCATTGAAAATGACTCCCTGAGTCTGCCAGCAAAAGCTATTCTAGAAACCTTTAGGGGTAGCTATATGGAGCTTTCCCAGTCTAAAGAAGGTGTTCATATCTTTTGTAAAGGAAGAGTGCCTGGCAACCTTAATAGCCAAATAAATGGCGTTGAAATCTACCAAGAGAACCATTGCATTGCCATGACTGGAGATGTCAATTCTAGGCACTTAAAAGGCTCTAATTCGTTAATAAATTATGATAAGGAACTGAATCAATTGTACCAAGATTACGCTCCCAGAACTCAAACTAGACCCTTATCAGAAGCACCAACTAACACAGGGGAGCTTCCTGATAGCAGAGCCATCATTGATACCATGTGTCGCTTTAATTATCGAGCAAGAGAACTCTTTGATGGTTCAAATTCAAGTGGCGATTGGAGTAAAGATGATTTTAGATTGCTCCTTTTTCTAAATAGTTTTACACACGGAAACCCAGAGTTAATGAAAGAAATATTTTTGAAGTCTGCCTTGAATCGAATGGAAGACAAGAGCAAAAGGAAAACGGAAATGGCGTATTTGAGATATCTTGAATCGAGTATTCAAAAGGCAATTGAAGTTGGAAATCAAAGTTATTGGGATTATCAAAAAACTAAAATCAAGGGAGGACTTGCCCTTGAATAACTGGCTAATGTTTGATAACTCAAAACTTTCTGATTTCCTAAACCGAGACCTTGAGCTAACGAAGAGAGGTCAAATCTTAAATACGACTACCAACCTAATAACAGCCATAGTTAATGAGAGCTTCTGTAAATCTGCTGGAATCATTGAAGGTAATATTTTCTTTGATAGTTGTAGCATGACGATCAAATTTTATGGTCACCTCAAAGGCGAAGAGAAGAAAATAAATGAAATTCGAAAATGGAATGACCATATGACAAATGTTCTAGGTGTGGAGATTGAACGTGCTTTTGGTATTAAGTATTCAAAAAATAAAATGGACGATGGATTACTTTTGTAGCTAATAAAAGGGCTGTCAATTTACCAGCTTTGTATCTAGAATCACTATCACATGATGGAGAAGATTACATTTCAAAACTACTACCAAAATATCTAGGAGCAGAAGACTCCAAACTCAATGCCTGGATTATGGAGCATATCTTGGTAGGGATGGTGAAACGAATATTTGAACCAGGTTGTAAGTTCGATGAACTCATGGTTTTAACTGGAGTACAAGGAATTGGAAAGACAAGTTTTATTGAAAGACTGGCACTTCAATCTGACTGGTATTGTTCGCTTAACAACATCAAAGGAAAAGATGCAGTAAGTAACCTTGTCGGCAAAACGGTTGTTAAATTAGAAGAATTTGTGGCTCTTAGGAATGCTAAAAGCGCTGATGAAGCTAAGCTTTTTATCTCAGCAAGGACTAGCACAGTAAGGTTACCTTATGAGAGATACTCTGCCGATGTGAAGCGAACATGTATCCTAATCGCAACCACCAATGATGCTACCTTTTTAGGCGACTTTTCAGGCGAACGAAGGTATTTACCTGTTAAGGTAGATATCGATAAGATCCAACTACCAGTTTTCTATGATGCAGAGAAGTTCCCGGTATTAGAGATGATTTCTAGAGAAGATTATAAGACTATTGTGGACAAAGATTTCAAGGGAGCAGTTGCACAAGCAGTTCAGATTTATAAAAACAAAATGCATGATTTTACGCTTCCAAAAGAACTACGAACTGACTTGGCTTATGTCATTCAAACGCACAAGAGTGATAACCGACATGTTCAAAACTTTCTTGACTTTATGGAATGGAAGGACTCGCAGTCAGACACCAGGGACATCCTATGTTCCGCAGAGTTTACGAGTAGGTATCCTGAAACCAATGAGAAAGTATTTTCTGAACTAATGGAGAATGAAATGGCTGGTATTTGGAAACTGGTCCCATCGGTTAAGAGTAAAAAAGTGAAGATTGACAATGTGGTGAGAGTCAGTAAGAAGTTTTATAAACGTATAGAAACGTTTCAAGAAATAAACTACGACGATGTACCGTTTTAGGAGTTTTGAAATTCTTCGCTACCACTACCTTGCTACCCGATACAAAAAGGTAGTGAGGTAGCGGTAGCGGACTTTTTTAAACTTTCAGAATTTGTGTTTTAGCCATTTCTCTTCTGTGCTAGTGAAATGATGATAAAAAGTTGAAAATCGCAGCTTTAATATCTAATCCACTAACTTATGTAGCAAGCACAGTAAATGAGTACTCATTTACGAAATTTGATTATCCAGACCATCGAAATCGACTGTTCTATCTATCAAATTATTTTACTTGTTAGGGAGAACCCTAAGACCCCGAAAACCGAAAAGGAGAATAAAAATATGGAAAACAGAGTAAGGAAAAACCAAGTTAAAATTTATCTATCAGATGAAGAAAAAGAGCTTTTTGAAAATAAGATGAAGATAGCAAAGTGCAGGAACATGAGCATCTTCCTCCGAAAATGTGTGGCTGAAAAAGAAATTTACTATGTAGATTTGAAGCCCTTCAATGAAATACAAGGACAACTTGCTAGAGTTACTGGAAGCCTCAATCAGATTGCAAAAAGAGTCAATCAAACAGGGGTTATCTATCGAGATGATATTCAAAGCATGAAAGACCAAATCGATAATCTGTCACGAGAGATCTTCGATATCCACTCACTGTTGCTTGAGAGAACGAAGAAATTATAAAACAAATTACAAATTTAGTCTTTAATATTGGAGATTTCATGATATAATAATCTTTAGAAAAATAAAGACGAATCAATAGAAGTTGAATGAAAATAGGATGGAAATTGAATGGGAAATACATCTAATTTCAGTTATGAGAAACTTTGGAAGTTGCTCAAGAAAAAGAAAATGAAAAAAGAAGACCTTCGTTTAAAGATACAGATATCTTCTGCAACTTCTGCCAGGCTGGGTAAAAATCAAACCGTTAGTATGGAAGTATTGGGAAAGATTTGTGAGGCTTTGAATTGTGATATTGGGGATATTGTTGAATATAAAAAAAGTGCTGAAGAACTGCAAGTAGCAGAAACAGGAGGAACTTATGACAAATGATAATGCTCTTGTTCTTGTTGAGGATAAGCAAATACAAAACTTGATTTACACCATTCGAGGTAAGCAAGTAATGATTGATAGAGATTTAGCAGAGCTTTATCAGGTACAAACAAAACGTCTTAATGAACAAGTAAAAAGAAATATTAACAGATTCCCAGAGGAGTTTTGCTTTCAGTTAGATGATAAAGAGAAAGATGAACTGGTCGCAAATTGCGACCGGTTCGAGATGCTTAAACACTCTAGTAGTAATCCTTATGCATTCACTGAACAAGGTATTGCTATGTTATCGGCTGTTTTAAGAAGTGACGTTGCCGTAAAGGTCAGTGTAAAGATAATGAATACTTTCGTAGAAATGCGTCGTTTCTTGATTAGTAATGGAGCTGTTTTTGAAAGGTTAGATCGAGTTGAACTTAAACAGTTAGAAACAGACCAGAAGTTTGAAAAGGTCTTTAACTACATTGCGAGTCAAACAGAGGTGAAACAAAATATATTTTATGATGGTCAGATTTATGATGCTTTTAGCTTCATAGTTGATTTGATAAAGAAAGCTAAAACTAAACTTATACTCATCGATAACTATGTAGATACGAACACGCTTAATATGTTGTGCAAGAAAAATACAGGGGTAGATGTTAAAGTTGTTACTGCTGGAAAAGGAAGTTTAACGACTAAAGATATTACCAAGTTTAATGCTCAATATTCAAAACTATCCGTTAAAACAATGAATGACTTTCACGATAGATTCCTGATCATTGATGATAAGGAAGTCTATCACATTGGAGCATCCATAAAAGATGCAGGGAAGAAAAGTTTTGGTATTACGAAGATAGAAGATAATGATTTGATTAAAAGTCTGATAAATAAGGTGAGGTAGAGAAAATTGGCAAACCTATCAAAGATTAAAAGAGAAAGAATGCTCGAATATTTGGAGAAACTAAAATTACAAAATACTGATGATGAAAGCATTAGAGCCATCACAGAAATTGAAAATGCTCTTAATGAAAAGAAATATGGACTTGTATGGGAAGAACACTCTGAACAAGTAGATGAAATGCTAGAGCATAATATTCCAGTGTTTATTGAAGATGAAGATAGAAAGATTGTTGCTGATGAAGAGCAACCCTTTAACTTCTTATTAGAAGGAGATAACTTACATTCTTTGAAGCTTCTAGAGAAGACCCATAAAGGCATGATTGATGTGATATATATTGATCCCCCATATAACACCGGCGCAAAAGATTGGAAATATAATAATGATTTTGTTGATTCAAATGATACATTTAGACATTCAAAATGGTTATCATTTATGAAGGAAAGAATAGAAGTTGCTTCGAAGTTATTGGGGCCATCTGGAATCATTTGTGTGGCAATCGATCACTACGAGCTTTCTCCACTAATTATGTTAATGGATGAAAAATTTGGCGAGGACAATAGGCTTGGCATAGTAACAGTTGTTCATAAACCAGAAGGAAGAAACCAAGAAAAATTTTTTGGTACAAGTAATGAATTTGCTTTGTTTTATGCAAAAGAAAAATCTAAAGCGAGCTTTAGTAACGAATTAATTTTTGGGGAATTAGATGATTTCAATTTAGAAGATAAAAATGGAAACTATAAGCTTAAAAATTTCATTAGATTGACGGATGGAAAATATGCCTTGAAGGAAGCGAAACCTAATTTTTATTATCCAATATATGTGAGTGAGGACTTAACCAAAGTTGCACTAGAACCAAAAGACGATTTTATTCCAGTATACCCCATAACTAAATCGGGTGTTGAGCGTACTTGGAAAACATTGTCCAACACGTTTATGAAGTATTTTGATGAAGGGAACATAGAGATTATTCGAACTGACGGAGAAATTGAGATATTTGAGAAGCTTAGACCACAAGAAGTTGTGAGAACACATTGGTTGAAGAAAGAATATCATGCATATCACTATGGAACCAAAATCCTTAATGACATACTAGGAAGTAAAAAGTTTGACTTTCCCAAATCTGTAATTCTTGTAAAAGATACTATAAAGTTATTAAGCAAAAGGGACTCGACGGTTCTTGACTTCTTCGCTGG
>JAAZCH010000226.1 GCA_012513395.1 Tissierellia bacterium | reverse complement strand
TGAAATCTGCTCTGCTTCCTTCAAGTATACTATAAAACTGGATTTTCTAGTAGCTATTTTGGCATTTAGATTCCATTTATTAATCATATCTTTCAAATCCATTGCCAGTTCTTCGTTTTGACTAATCAATTCTAAATGATATCCTTTTTCAGGATCAGTTACACTGCCTGCTCCTAAAAAGGATGCTCTTAGAAAGGCTCTAATCTCTTCGTCAATTTGCAATAGACCTTTGTCTATCTTGTAATTCTTTTCGTCGTAATTTCCACTTTTGACAAAACCTGTATCATATAGGAGGTCATCTATAGAGTTTCTATCTTTCATTATAATGATGTAGTTGCTCCTTTTGTTGAGCTGATTGCTTTTTTTTCTATAGATTTCCAAGTTCTGGGTATAACTTTTTAAAAATGTAAATATTCTTCTAGCGATACTTGCATTTTCTGTAACAAATTCTAGTATCCAACTGCCGTCCTTTAATTTTAACTCGCCGCAGGTCCTAACATACGCGGACAGCTCCGCGAGTATTAAATTAAAGGTATCTGTCTTTATTTTTGCAGCTTCGCTTTTTAACTCGTTTGAAAAACTCATATTAACTACTGCTCACCTTCGCCTATAAGCTCGATAGCTTTTTTAATAATGGTTTTTTCATTATTGTGAATCAGAAACTTTAGAGCTTTTTCTGTTTCCACATATCGTGCTTCGTTGAATCCTTCTTCTTCCAAAGGGATAAATTCCATGTCGGTTGAGTACATCGTAAACCAGTGCACCGTCTTGTGGGATTTTTTCATTTTACGAAAGTTAAAATACTGATACTCGATGGAGTCAATATATTGCCCCAGTTTCGCATTTATTCCACTTTCTTCTTTAACTTCTCTTAAAGCTGTTTCCGAATATTTTTCCCCCTTTTTAACATGCCCTTTTGGGAGTACCCATCCTCCATTAAATTTTCGAAGTAACAATATTTTTTTTGAGTTAAACACTACGCCACCAGCGCTAATCTCTTTCATATATTATCCACTCCCAATTTTGTACAAAAATCTATATTTATTCTAACACCAAAAGATGTTGATTGCAAGCGATTTCTCAGACTCCTAGGGAAAACAAAACAGGATAAATACATATTTATTTGTCGTTATGCATTAAATACTAGTTAAAGCCTATGAATTAATTCTCCATAGGCTTTGTAATAAGTTTAAATTTTATTTTTTTTAAACATTCCTGGCATTATTTGTACGAAAGTATTTAGTAATCTTATTAAAGTATAGTCTAAATTTCCTTGCGTATTATTTTTAATAAATATTCGCTGATATTGATAGAATTACTTCTTATATATCCTTCTTTTACATCTATAAAATCGTCAGTAATTAGCTTAATTCCTAAATCGGATAGTTTTTCTTCGTCTATTTTTGTTGGAAGTATTTGAACTGAATCTTCTAGAATATATCTTCTGGAGTCTTTAGAATCTAGTTCTCTGCTATTAGCTATACAATAATCCAAAATTCCTGGTTTGGAATGGTCCAAGATACCTTTTACGTGGTCATAGACTCCATAATTATCTGTCTCGCCAATTTGGGTCATTACATTGCATATATAAACAGTTTCTGCCTTGGAATCTAGTATTGCGTCTACCATATTATTAATTAGTAAATTAGGAATAACTGATGTGTAAAGACTTCCTGGTCCTAGTACAATTAAGTCTGCTTCTTCTATAGCCTTTAGACAATTTTCTAAAATTTTGACTTCTGAATTTTCCAAATACATTCTTTTTATAGGAGAATTTTCTTTTATGGCAAATTTTGGTATCGCTGACTCTCCCAAGAACTTCTTTCCATTTTCCAGTTCAGCCACTAAGTCCATTTGATCTAGTGTAACTGGTAAAACTTTTCCCGTAATATTTAAAACTTCACTGGTTTCCCTGATTGCTATACCAAAATCTCCGTAAATCTCATTCATCGCAGCTAAAAATAAGTTTCCGAAGCTTTGGCCTTTTAACTCGCCATGATGAAAACGAAAATTAAGCAGCTTTTCCATGGATTCCCTAGTGTTGGAAAGGGCTAATAAGTTCGCCCTAATATCTCCTGGAGGAAGCATGCCCAAGTCTGCTCTAAGTTTTCCTGAGCCTCCACCATCATCAGCTACTGTAACTATAGCAGTTAGTTCTTTTGTGAATTTTTTCAATCCTGTAAGTAAAACGGAAAGGCCTGTGCCTCCTCCTATTACGACTACTTTTTCATTCAAATAAAATCACCTGTCTATATCTCTGTGATCCACGACAATTCTCAAATCTTCTGTTTCCAGTCTTTTTTCTAACTCATTAGAAATGCAAACTGAACGGTGTCTGCCTCCAGTACATCCGATTCCGATTGTCAAAAGTAATTTTCCTTCTTTAATATATTCTGGAACTATAAACTTTATCATACTTTCTATTTTGTCTATATATTCTATTGCTACGGGGTTGTTGAAAATATATTCCTTAACTTCTGGATCGAATCCTGTTTTAGGTCTTAATTTTTCGACATAATAAGGGTTGTCTAAAAATCTGGCATCAAAAATAAAATCTCCATCTAGTAAAATCCCATTTTTAAATCCGAATGATACTATAGATACTTGTATTTTGGAAGAGCTTTCCTTTTCTAAAATTTCTAAAATTTCCGCTCTTAATTTATGTGTGGTAAGTCTCGTGGTGTCGATGACATAGTCACTTTCTTTTTTCAAAACATCTAAGATAATTCTTTCTTCTGCTAATCCTTCTAGAATATTACCATCTGGTGCTAAAGGATGGGGTCTTCTAAATTCTTTGTATCTCTTTATTATACTTTCATCGCTGGCATCTAAGAATAGTAGACGATAATTTATGCCTAATTCTTTTATTCTATTAAGCTCAGTCATAATTCCATCGAAAAATTCTCTTGTCCTGATATCCAAAACTACTGCAACTTTCGATGCTCTTTTTCCTGTTTCTAAATACAATTCTACAAATTTAGAAAGGAGTTGGGGAGGGATATTGTCCATGGAATAATATCCCAAATCTTCAACACAATTAAGAGCAGTAGATTTTCCCGCTCCGCTAATTCCCGTTATTACAATTAAATCCATTTCACTAACCAATGTTAATCACCCTGTCTTTTGGTATTCCTGAATTTTCTAAACGCTTCAACGCAAGTTCAACATTTCCCACACTAGATGCACTGTGGGCGTCAGAATTAATTATCAATTTACAAGATAAATCCTTTATTGATTTCAATTGTTCTATGTCCAAATATCCATGCTTATTATTAATTTCCAAAGCAGTATTTGGATTCATTTCAGTAGCTAGTCTCTTAGCATCTACATAAAATTTCGCTCCTGGGTGGGTTAAAAATTTTAAATCGTAATTATAAGTCGCTTTTATCATGGTATCTGTAGCCAAATCTATAATCTTTTTTTCAAAGGATTTAGAAATTTTTTGAAAATGTCTAATGGGTGAATATAAAACTCTTCCAATAAAATCCCTTGGAATCGCACCATTGTGAAATCCACATGCTAAAAAATCAAATTCCTTTGCTTCTTCGGTAGTTACATCTAGGTGACCATTAAAATCCATAATATTAGCTTCTAAACCAAATAATATTTCTATTTGTCCATCATATTTTATACGAAGTTCTTCGATTTCTCTTTTCATCTTTCGAAGATTATCCCAACTTACTCCATAAAATATATGCCCTGGTCCATGTTCAGCGATTGCAATGGTTTTTAGACCTTTATTTATTGCTTCTAGTACATTTTCTTCTACTGTGCTGGTTCCATGGGAATACACTGTATGAGTATGATAGTCTCCTAAGAGTCTCATACTCCATCACCGACTATCTTCACCTCAGGCTCTAGCAAGACTCCACTATAATCATAAACTTCTTTTTGAACTAGTCTAATTAGTTCCAAAACATCTTTAAATGTAGCCTTATCATGACTTATTATAAATCCAGAATGTTTATCAGAAACCCTAGCTCCCCTGTGAACTAAACCCTTCAATCCTGCTTCTTCAATTAGTGCTGCAGCGTAATATCCTTCTGGTCTTTTAAAGGTAGATCCAGCTGATGGAAAATTCAATGGCTGTTTGGACACTCTTCTATCTGTCAGATCCTTCATCAAGGCATCTATTTCTTCTTGAGGTTTTTTTGTAAGCTGTAATCTAGTTCCTAAAACTATATAGCCTTTATCCAAGACATCACTGCCTCTATATCTGAAATTCATATTTTCATTGGAAATTACTTCTACTTCCAAATCAGAATTAATAACAGTAACATCAATTATTATATCTTTAAACTCGCCTCCATAAGCACCTGCATTCATAACGACTCCGCCACCAATGGATCCTGGAATTCCGCTTATGGGCTCCATGCCTGAAAGTCCATTTCTTTGGGCAAATTTGCTGACAGCTGGGACTGCATTCCCTGCTCCAGTGATTATAACATCTCCATCTAATTCCAAATCAGTCAAGGAGTCCATAATGGAAATCACTACGCCCCTCATTCCCTTTTCAGAAACCAATAAATTGGAACCTTGGCCTAAAATGAAAGGCTTTATTTCCTTTTCACGCAAATATTTTAATAATTTTATCAATGCACCTACATCTTTTGGAACCACGAAAACATCTGCTGGTCCGCCGATTCTAAAGGTAGTATGCGCGCTCATAGGCTCGCCTTTTAAAACTTCTCCTATGTCTAAATTTTTTATATCTTCAAATAACATCTCTATCTCCATATATCTTATTAAATAAATTATAACACCAATTTATTTAATAACCAAATATTCTATTCCCAATCATTACGAAAACATCAATATACATAAAAACAGCCCTGAACTTTAAGGGCTGTCTGTTTATTCTGTGAAGTTATATCCTGTCCTGTCTTTTATATATTGGGGCATTTTTTCTTTCTCTATGCCTACCGCTGCTGCAATTTCTTCAAATAGCATGTCGATTGCTTTTTTTAAATAATTATCGTCTATTGCTCCGAATTTCTTTTTTTCTTCGGCCAATATTTCCTTTTTTCTGTCAATAGATAAGGTTAACTTTAATATGTCTAAAGGATCACCTGAGTTTATTTTTTCTTCGTAATACTCCGTCATTTCTTTCGTAGCTAAATCTAAAATGGCTTCTGCTTCTATTTCAGGAATCATATCTATAAGCTTTTCTGCTTCTTCTTTTGAAATGATATTTCTAATATTTTCGATGCCTGCCCCCACTGGAACATAATTCACTCCATTTTTGAAGACACTCTCCATAACATAATATTTTTGGTCTTCATCCATGGCGAAGTCTAGTTTTGTAATATCTACAACTTTACAGACACCGATGTTTTTATAAAAAACCATTTCTCCTTTATCAAACATTTATTCACCTCTTTTTATGTAACTAAATCCATTTTAATGGATCTAGATAAGCGCATCTAACATATTTATTTTACCATATTTAAGATAAATTTGTAAGTCACGCTTTGGGATTTTTCTAATAACCTGGTTTTCCTAACAGGTGGAACATATTGGATTTATATTTTTCTACTCCTGGCTGATTAAATGGATTAACACCTAGTAGATATCCGGAAATCGAACATGCCCTTTCGAAGAAATAAATGAGCTCTCCCATATTGTAAGCATCTAGTTTTTCCATCTCTAATACTAAATTGGGAACTCCTCCTTCGACATGTGCCGCCATAGTGCCTTCAAAAGCTTTCTTGTTTACTTCAGAAAGAGTTTTACCTGCTAAATAATTCAGCCCATCTAAGTCTGAATCTTCTTCTTTTAAGATTATATCCTTATCGGGTTCTCTTACTAAGAGTACCGTTTCAAACATATTTCTTCTGCCATCTTGTATCATCTGTCCCATGGAGTGAAGATCAGTAGTAAAGCTAACACTAGCTGGGAATATTCCTTTTTGGTCTTTTCCTTCTGATTCACCGTAAAGTTGTTTCCACCACTCAGAAACAAAAGTCAATTCCGGTGTATAATTCGCCATTATTTCGATATTTTTTCCTTTGTTATAAAGGATATTTCTAATCGCCGCATATTTTAACGCGTCATTTTCTTTTAAATTAGGATTGGAGTACTTCTCTTGGGCATCTTTTGCACCTTTCATCAACTGGTCTATATCTATTCCTGCCACAGCTATAGGAAGTAATCCCACCGCCGTCAACACTGAAAATCTTCCACCAATATCATCTGGAACTACAAAAGTTTCGTATCCCATATCATTGGAAAGTTCTTTTAAAGCTCCTTTTTTTGCATCTGTAG
Source organism: Tissierellia bacterium (assembly GCA_012513395.1). The sequence goes on along the minus strand of JAAZCH010000226.1, from coordinate 676 downwards.
TTACAAAAATTCTGTCCTTAGCATCTTCTCCATACTTTTCTTCGCATAATTCTTTAAAAATTCTAAATGCGATTGCTGGTTCTGTAGTTGTTCCTGATTTGGATATTACATTGATCGAGAAGTCTTGGTCCTTAACTAAATTGTACAAATCTACAATATAGCTTTCGGAAATATTATTTCCTGCAAAATATATTTTAGGGTTTTCCTTAGATTTTTCGTTTACTTCGTTATGAAAGTTATTAGTAAGTCCACTTATTACAGCTTTAGCTCCTAAGTACGAACCGCCTATCCCAATTACTATCAAAGATTCAGAATTATTTCTGATTTTTTCACTTGCTGCTTTTATTCTAGAAAATTCCTCTTTGTCAAAATCTGTAGGTAGTGTTGTCCATCCTAGAAACTCAGATCCTGCTCCCGTTTTTTGTTCTGTCTCCTCATGGGCAATCCCCACCAGTTTTTCTAACTCTTCAATTTCTCCATCTCTTAGTAATGCATTTTTGTAATCAAATACTAAACCCATAACTCCCTCCTAATTGACATTCATTAATAGCATCGCAATATCATCTTGTTGTTCCAGATCTATAAAGTTACTGTGTTTTTCTTCAATTTCTTCCAGTAAATTTCCTTCAGTTTCTAGTATTGCATGCTTTACTCTATCTTCACCAAATTCTTCTCC
>JAAZCH010000225.1 GCA_012513395.1 Tissierellia bacterium | reverse complement strand
TTATTATTTTGGCTTTCTTAAACTAAAATAGCTGCTCAAATTTATCTGAGCAGCTATATTTTCATTCTACAATTAAATCTACAATTTTTCCGTTGGGAACATCTACTAGACCTACATCAGTTAGTTTTAAAAATGGACTAACTGCTAATCCTAAAGTTCCTATGGACATTATAGGATTGTAATGATTATAGCCTTGATTAATTAATGCATTTCTTACTTTTTCTAATTTTTCAGCCACATCTTTTACTGTCTCATCGGACATAATACCACCAACGGGAAGTTCTAAATTACCTAGGATTTCTCCATTCTTAGCCACGACAAATCCACCTTGCTGTTCAATTACAGTGTTTATTGCAGCTATAAGTGAAGGAATATCTTTACCCATTGCGAATAAATTGTGACTATCGTGGAACCAAGTGGTTGCAACGGCGCCTGTTTTTATACAATCTCCCTTTAATAGTGCAAAAGATTTATTTCCAGTCAAACCGTATCTATCAAAGACTACACCTAAAATGTATTCAGTATTTTCCCAATCAATTTTTCCATCTTTAATTGATACTTCTCCAATTTCTTCAGCTATTCTAGTGGTGCCATCAGAAACCACCATCAATCTAACTCGAACTTTTCCATCGGTTTTATCTGTAAATATTTCTAAATCAGATGGTGAAATCTTTTCTAAATTTACGCTGTTATAATATTCTTCGGAGAATTTGTAATGTTTTTTAGTTTTGATATCTTCATTATCTTTATTAAATATAAGTTCACCATTTTTATAAACAGAATTAATCTCTAGATTAATTAAATCGTCTAGGATGACAAAATCTGCTAATTTCCCTGGAGAAATTGCACCTCGATCTGTCAATTTCATTCTTCTAGCTGGTGTGTATGTGCTGCAATAAATGGCTTTTTCTATGGGAAAACCTATTTGTATTGCCTTTCTGACTACATCATCTAAGTGTCCATTTCTATATAATTTATCTGTCATGACATCATCTGTTACAAAAGCACAGTGCTCAAACAGAGAATTTTCAAAAATATAATTAAATAAATTTACTGATAGTGATTTTTCTTGGATTTGTACGAACATTCCTTGTTTAAATCTATCGATAAATTCATCCAAAGTATGTTCGGTATGATCAGAATCGATTCCAGTATAAATATATTTAGCTAATTCTAATCCTGTAAGGGAAGGGCAATGACCTTCAATTGGGAAATTGGGATAATTTTCATTTAAGTATTTTATAAACTTAGTAACTTCTAAGTCATTTTCCTTAATTATTTCTTTGTAATTCATAACTTCTCCGAGACAAATAATTTCCTTTTGTTCCAATAGAACTTTCATATCTTCAAAGTCTATTTTGCCCCCAGTAGTTTCCAATTCAGATGTGGTGGACGGTACGCTACTTGGAATTCCGAAGAATACGTCAATAGGACTTTGTTTGCTAGCTTTTATCATTTCCAATACAGCGTCGATGCCCTTTACATTTCCTATTTCGTGGGATTCAGCGACTATTGTAGTGACTCCACACTTAGCCATATAATCACAAAAGGAACCTGGTGTAACCATAGAACTTTCAATATGCATATGTATATCGATAAGTCCTGGCATTACATATTTTCCTTGGACATCTACAATATTTTTTGAATCAAAGTTTTCGGACTTAGATTCATCTACGTAAAAAACTTTTCCTTCTAAAACTGCAATATTTCCAGGTATAAATTCCTTTATATAAGAATTAAAAACATTTGCGTTTTTTATTAATAAATCTATTTTTGTAGCCATATTATCCCCCCCACTTATTAATTAATTTAATTATATCAGTGAAGAAAAGTATAATCAATCTATCAATATTTCACAAGATGGGTATATTAAATAATAAGAAAATCCCATGGGAGGCTAAAATGAAAAAAATTACACACCCAATATATTCAGATTATCCAGAACAACCATATATTTCTCCCAATCGTGATTTAAAAGAATGGGAAGAGCGACCAGAAAAGTTTCCTTATAAAAAAGTAGAAAAAAGGCAAATGATAAAAACAGATGAAGGGTTATTTCCTGGAGATATTGTTATGCTTTGGAGAATAAACTTTGGGAATTTTACAAATGATTCCACGATACCAGAATACTTCGAATATCGCTATGGAGTAAATAGTGACGAAAGCATTAAAAGACTAACAGAAAAAGGATTTATAGAATTGGGAAACGTGGCTGAAACTATAGACTTGCTAAATATGACGATATTAAAAAGAATATTAAAATCTGAAGGACTCTCAACTGGAGGAAAGAAAGAAGAACTAGTAGATAGAACTTTGGAAATTCCTAATAAACGTTTAGAAGAATTGGTAGAACTTCGTAGATATAAAATTACTAAAAAAGGTTCAGAAGTTTTAAAATTACGTGATGATATAATCCAAAGACATGGACCAAAGATGTAGTCGAAAGGAGAAAATATGTTAGGTGCAATAGTAGGAGATGTAGTAGGATCTAGATTTGAATTTAACAATCACAGAAGTAAAGATTTTGAATTGTTTGTAAATTCTTGTGAGGCTACAGATGATTCAATAATGACAATTGCAATTGGGAAGGCATTAGTAGAAACGGATAAGGAATTTGAAGTCATTGACGAAGAATATCTAGAATTGCTTAAGGAAAACTCTGTAAAATATATGCAAGAAATAGGAAGAAAATATCCTCATTGTGGATTTGGAGGAAGATTTTATGGCTGGATATTTAGCAATGAATTTCCAAAACCTTATAACAGTTATGGAAATGGCTCTGCCATGAGAGTAAGCCCAGTAGTATATTTTTCTAAAACTATAGATGATGTGAAGAAGCTTTCAAAAGCTGTAACAGAAGTGAGTCACAATCATCCTGAAGGCATTAAG
>JAAZCH010000032.1 GCA_012513395.1 Tissierellia bacterium | reverse complement strand
TAATACATGTATATATTTGTTTTTGGCATATTATTTTAGCAAAGACAAAGATGCCAAGACAAAAAGTCTGTATTATTCCATAGCTATAATGATTTCTGGGATAATGGGTATGAGTAGAGTGTATTTAGGAGTTCATTATATCAGCGATGTAGTGGGTGGTTTTTTGGCAGCATATTTCTTTTATCATTTTTCTACAGAAATTTTAAAGAAATCTACACTAACACAATAAATATAAATACTTTAATATTTTGCATATCTGATATATAATTGTAGTAATTTACAAAACGGAGGTTTTTAATGGAAGATTACGGAGGTTCTGGTAGTATTTGGCCGCAAATAGTGTTGATAATTATTTTGACAGGATTTAACGCTATATTTGCGGCGACAGAAATGGCAGTTGTCTCATTAAACAGAAACAAAATTAATTCAATGGCAGAAGAGGGAGACAAGAAGGCGAAAACCTTAGTAACCCTTTTGGATGATCAAACTAGATTTTTATCTACGATACAAGTTGGTATTACTTTTGCTGGGATGCTTTCTGCATCATCTGCAGCTACTTCAATGGCAAGTGGACTAGGAAAGTTTTTATCTGGCATAGGAATTCCTTCTGGAGAAGCGGTAGCTGTTCCACTTATAACGCTGATAATAGCGTACATCTCATTGGTTTTTGGAGAGTTAGTTCCTAAGCGTATAGCTTTGCAAAACTCAGAGGGCGTGGCTACGGCACTAGCAAGATTTATCAGTTTGTTATCTAAGCTTGTAAAACCATTCTCTGCACTTTTATCTGTTTCCACTAAGATTGTATTGAAAATTTTAGGGATGTATTCAGAAGATATTGAAGAAAAAATTTCGGAAGAGGAATTAAAATCTTATATTACTGTAAGTCAGGAGCAAGGTGTTATCGATGCCCAAGGAAAGGACATGATGATAAATATCTTTGAATTCGATGACAGTGCGGCATATGAGATAATGACTCCTAGGACTGAGATCTTCATGGTGGAATACAAAGACTTTGGGTTAGATACTGTAAATGAAATTTTATCCAAAGGACATTCTAGAATTCCCGTATATGGAGAAAATAAAGATGATGTATTGGGAATCGTATATATAAAGGATCTTTTTATAGAGCTTGAGAAAAACAAATACCAATTCATAAATATTGATGATGTGATTAAGGAAGCGTATTTTGTTCCAGAGTCTAAAAAGATTGGACTACTTTTATACGAGCTTAGAAATACTAAAAACTACATGGCTTTATTAGTAGACGAGTATGGTGGAATATCAGGACTTGTGACTATTGAAGATATCGTAGAAGAAGTAGTAGGAGAAATAGAAGACGAATACGATGCTGATCGAGGTAAAATTACCAAGATAGGAAAAAACAAATACACAATTGACGGTTCAGTAGAGCTTAAAACTATAAATGACGAATTATTTACTGATTTGGATAGCGATATTAATGAAACCATTGGGGGATTTGCAGTGGAGAAGCTAGGATTTTTCCCTGAAGAGTTTTTTGAAGATCCATTAATAGTAGCTGAAGAAGATTATATTATAGAAGTTTTAAAGGTAGATGATAAGAGAATATCTGAAATCTTATTAACAATTAGAGAAAATTCAAAAAATGGGAACCCTCTTGACGAAAATTAGGAGCGAGGGTTCCCATTTTTTCAGAAAACTTTTACAATATAATAATCTCCTATGTTATAATGATGGATAGGATGAAAACAAGAATTCTTAAAATAGAAAAAAGTAATATAGAAAATTTAACAGAAGCTAGAGATTTAATTAAAAGTGGAGAATTAGTAGCTTTTCCTACAGAGACTGTATATGGATTAGGCGCTGATGGTCTAAATGAAAAAGCAGTAGAAAAAATATTTATCGCCAAGGGTAGACCCCAAGATAATCCATTAATTTTACATATTTCTCACATGAGAATGCTAAATCCGTTAGTTGAAAACATTCCTGAGGATGCAAAATTGCTAATGGAAGAATTTTGGCCAGGACCTCTTACGATTATTTTTAATAAAAGTAAGATTGTTCCAGATATCATAAGTGGCGGGCTGGACACTGTGGCTATAAGAATGCCTAAAAATGAAATAGCACTAGAGCTAATTAATTTAAGTGAAACTCCCATAGCGGCACCATCTGCAAATATTTCAGGTAGACCCAGTCCTACAGACGCAAAAACTTGCTATGAAGACTTAAAGAGTAAGATTGAGTTGATAATAGACGGCGGAGATACATTAGTAGGATTAGAATCTACCGTTATAGACATGACGGGGGAAGTCCCTACAATTCTAAGACCAGGGGCAATAACCTTAGAAATGATTAGGAAACTTTTACCTACTGTGGAAGTGGATAAAGGCATACTTACAAAAACACAAACTCCTAAATCTCCAGGTCAAAAATATAAGCACTATGCACCATCAGCCGATGCTTTTTTACTTGTTGGAAATATGGACGAGAAGTTAAAAAAGTTAAATGCATTTCTTCAAAAAAATGAAGATAAAAAAATCGGACTGATGGCGACGGCAGAGTTTTTGGAAAAAATAGATTATAAAAATATCGAAATTAAAAATTTGGGAAGCATTACAGATTTGGAAAATTTTGGAAGTTTAATCTTTCGAGACTTGAGAGAATTAGATAGACAAAACGTAGATGTTATTATTTGTGAAGGTGTAGAAGAAGTGGGGCTAGGGATGGCCATTATGAATAGGTTAAAAAAGTCCACTTCGAATAGATATATATAAGGAGAATTTTATGAAAATTTCAATAGGATCTGACCATGCGGGATTTGAATTAAAAGAACATATAAAAAATTATCTACAAGAAAGTGGATATGAAATAATAGACGAAGGAACTCATAGTTTAGACTCTGTGGATTATCCAGATTATGGAAAAGCAGTTGGCGAAAGGATAACTAATGGAGAAGCAAAATTCGGTGTAGTAGTTTGTGGATCAGGGATTGGAATTTCCATAGCAGCTAACAAGGTAAAGGGAATTCGCTGTGCTAGAGTAGACGAACCTCTATCAGCTAGATTATCCAGACTTCACAACGATGCTAATGTAATCGCCTTGGGAGCTCGTTTAACGGGTGTAACTATGGCAGAAGAAATTGTAGATGAGTTTTTAAGAACTGAATTTGAAGGTGGAAGACATTCAAATCGAGTTTGTAAATTAGATTAATTCAATCAAAAGGAGAGTAATAAGATGTCAAATGTAATAGTATTCGATCACCCATTAATTCAACACAAATTGACGGTGCTAAGAAAAACAGAAACAGGCTCAAAAGAATTTAGAGAATTGATAACTGAAATTTCTATGTTGATGTGTTACGAAGTTACAAGAGATATAGAGTTAGAGGACGAAGAAATAGTAACTGCAATGGGAGTAAAAATGATTGCTAAGAAAATTTCTGGCAAAAAACTAGGCATTATCCCTATACTTCGTGCAGGATTAGGAATGGTGGATGGATTTTTAAATCTTATTCCCACTGCAAGAGTAGGACATATTGGACTTTATAGAGATCCAGAAACCCTTGAACCTGTAGAGTACTATAACAAACTTCCTAGTGATGTAAGTGAGAGAACCCTTTACTTACTAGATCCCATGTTAGCTACAGGAGGCAGTTTAATAGCTTCTATAGACATCTTAAAACGTGAAGGCTGTAAAAATATTAAATGTGTGCATATAATAGCAGCTCCAGAAGGAATAGAAGTCGTTCAGAAGGCTCATCCAGATGTAGACATCTATGTAGCGGCGGTAGACGAAAGACTGGACGAAAATGCATATATAATTCCAGGTTTAGGAGATGCAGGAGATAGACTTTTCGGCACGAAATAATATTTTAAGGTAGTAAAATTTACGAAATTAATGAATTACAATAAATATTAAAGTTAGGTTATAATGTTAAGTTATTTAAAGATAGGAGTCTTTGCAGCAGCGGTGAGTTTTTTAATCACACCTGCTGTTAGGATTCTTTCACATAAAGTAGGAGCGATAGACGTTCCCAAAGACGATAGAAGAATGCATACAAAACCCACACCAAGACTGGGAGGACTGGCAATTTATTTTTCCGTACTCTTATCTATGGTAGTATTTATGTGGCCATTATCCAAGGAGCTTCAGGCTATTCTTCTGGGAGGAAGCATCATAGTCGTCAGCGGATACTTAGACGACACTAAAGGATTAACGCCTTCAATGAAAGTATTATTCCAATTGATTGCAGCTTTGATTGCAGTATATGGTGGGATTCACGTAGAAACCATCTCCAATTTTTTAGGAGAAAAGGGAAGTGTGATAAGTTTAGGATTTATATCCTATCCCATAACAGTGCTTTGGATAATTGGAGTTACTAATGCAATTAATTTAATAGATGGACTTGATGGATTGGCAGATGGAATTTCAGCCATATCAGCTATTTCTTTAGCGATTATTTCCTATATGTTGGGGAATTTGGAAATAGGAATGGTTTGTTTGATAATTGCAGGTGCCTGTCTAGGATTTTTGCCATATAATTTTAATCCTGCTTCCATATTTATGGGAGATACAGGAGCCCTTCTATTGGGATACTTATTTGCGGTAATTACAATTGAAGGAGTACTGAAAACTGCGGCTACTGTAGCGGTAGTAGTTCCGGTTATTATTTTGGCGGTACCTATATCAGATACATTGTTTGCAATAATAAGACGAACATTAGGTGGCCAAAGTTTTGCAACAGCTGATAAAGGACACCTTCACCATAGAATTTTAGATATGGGATTCACCACCAAACAAACGGTACTCATCCTATATAGTCTAGCCATAATACTAGGCATACTAGCTGTAATAGTAAGTTTAATCGGCGGACTTTTGGGAAATCTTTTAGCCTTAGGAATCATTATAATAATTACTTTGGGAGCTAGAAGAATCGGTATGTTTGAACCTACCAGCAAAACACCTGAGGAGGAATAATGAAAGTACTTTGTATTTTTGGAACGAGACCAGAAGGAATAAAGATGGCTCCAGTAGTAAAGGAGTTAAAAAATAGAAAAAGCATAGAAACAGTAGTTTGTGTAACAGGACAACACAGAGAAATGTTAGATCAAGTTTTAGAAGTTTTTGAAATAGAACCTGATTACGATTTAGATATTTTTAAACCAGGACAAAGCCTTACAGATATTACAATAAATTCCATAGGCGGAATTGAAAAAGTATTGGAAGATGAAAAGCCTGATGTATTATTGGTTCAAGGAGATACCACCACAGTATTTTCTGGAGCCTTAGCAGCATTTTATCAAAAAATTAAAATCGGACATGTGGAAGCAGGGCTTAGAACAGGAAATATCTATTCTCCATATCCTGAAGAAGCAAATCGAATGATGGTGGGTGTACTTGCGAACTACCATTTCTGCCCAACTACTAGCAATAGAGAAAATCTTTTAAAAGAAGGATACGAAGATAAAAATATCTATATAACTGGAAATACAGTTATAGATGCTTTGCAATATACCGTCAAAGAAGATTATAAATTTCAAGAAGAGATTTTAAATGAACTGGATTACGAAAATGAAAAGATAATACTCCTTACATCTCATAGAAGAGAAAATTTAGGCGAACCTATGGAAAATATTTTCAAAGCCATAAGAGATGAATTAGAAAATCGTCCAGATACTCGAGTAATATTTCCAATTCATTTAAATCCAAAGGTGAGAGAAATAGCTCACAAAGCTTTTGAAGATTTTGACAGAATTCATTTTATAGAACCACTGGATTATCTTCCGTTTACGAATTTAATGAGTAGAGTATATTTAGTTATGACTGACTCGGGAGGAGTACAAGAAGAAGCTCCTTCTCTGGGAAAACCCATTTTAGTTTTGAGAAATGAAACAGAGAGAATGGAAGGAATTGAAGCCAATACAGCTAGGCTAGTGGGAACAGATTATGATGTTATCAGAAAAAATCTAAAAGAACTCCTAGATGACCAAGATGTATATGAATCCATGGCAAAAGCCAACAATCCATATGGAGATGGAACAGCGGCTAAACAAATTGTAGATATTTTAGAAAAAATAAAATTAAATTGAGACCTCTTGGAGGTCTTTTTTATGTCCGATTGTATTAAAAAATATTTTAAACTTTTTCCAAACTACTAATTTAGCGTGTTCAAACATGACATAATTATTACAATTACCCCATAACCAAGACAAAGTAAAGAAATTATTGTATAATTAAAAGGATGAGAAAACTGGATGAACTTATTATAAAATTAAAATCAAAAATAGGCGTAGATTTGTTGGGAGTAGTTGAAGCAATACCTATGGAGAAAGTCTATGAAGATTTAATTCTTAATAAAGAAAAAAACTTCTCTACAAAATTTGAAAGTGACGATACAAATTCTAGAATTGATCCCAGTATGCATTTGGAAAATGCGAGAAGCATATTTGTTATAGGAATGTCCTACTATTGGGATGAAGAGGAAGAAGGAAAATTTAAAATATCTAACCACGCTCAAGGCAGAGATTATCACAAAGTTCTTCGAGAAAAACTTGAAGCGTTAAAACTGGAATTGAGTGAAATCTATGAGTTTCAATCATATATCCAAGTGGATTCAGGAGATCTTTTTGAAAAAGAATTGGGCAGAAGAGCAGGATTTGGGTATATAGGAAAGAACACCCTTTTAATCAACAATGAATTGGGATCCTATATATTTTTAGGTATATTAGTAACAGATATAGAAATGAATGAATACTCGATAAAATCCAGTGGCTCATGTGGTGAGTGTAATATATGCAAAAATGCGTGTCCATCAGGATCTATAATAGGAGATTATACGCTAAATGGAAGTGTCTGCCATTCTTACTTAACTCAGTGGAAGGTAGAGATTCCTGAAAGTAAAAAAATAAATTATGCCTATGGCTGTGACATATGCCAAAAGATCTGTCCAAAAAATCGAGATATAAAAAAGAATTTGCATCTAGATTTTCAACCTAGAATTAAGAATTTTGATAACATTGACATTAAAAACATGAGCAATAAGGAATTTAAAAGAAAATATTACGAACACTCATTTTCTTGGGTGGGGAAGAAAGTAATTGCTAGAAATATTAAACTAATTGAAGAACGAGGATAAAGATGTATGTTGGAATTATGAAAGTCCAAGTAAAATTAGATGAAGCATTTACCTTGAAAGATAAGCGACAAATAATAAAATCTGTTTTTGAACGAGTAAAGCAAAAACATAATTTCTCCACAGGAGAAGTGAGGGATTTAGATTTAATAAATCTGTCCAACTGGGGATTTGCATGTGTTTCTAATTCTTATAGCCATACAGAAGAAAGGCTCAATAAGCTAGAAGAGTTTTTACAAATGGATTTTAGATTTGAAATAATAGAAGTGAGACGTGAAATAATAAATGACATTGACTAGAGAAGAAACGAAGGTGGTCTTGGATATTTTGGATAAAACATATCCAGATGCTAGACCGGAACTAGATCACACTAATGCATTTGAGATGCTGATAGCTACTATATTATCGGCACAATGCACAGATGTAAGAGTAAATATTATTACAAAAGAATTATTTAAAGTGGTTAAAGGTCCAGAAGATATCTTGGAATTAGGAGCACAAAAACTATCGGATTACATCAGATCTTGTGGATTTTACAATACAAAAACTAAATCTATAATGGAAACATGCCAGATTTTAATAAATGATTACAATTCAGAAGTGCCAGGAAGAAGGGAAGATTTAATGAAACTTCCTGGAGTAGGAAGAAAGACTGCAAATGTAGTACTAAGTGTATGTTTCGGTGAAGATGCCATAGCAGTAGATACTCATGTTTTTAGAGTGACTAACAGGATAGGTATTGTAAATGAAGATAATGTCGAAGATACAGAAAAATCTTTGATGAAACAAATCGACAAAAATATGTGGACAAGAGCCCATCACATTTTCATATTTCACGGAAGAAGGACGTGTAGCGCCAGATCTCCAAAATGTGAAATATGTACTATTAGAGAACACTGTATGTATTATGAAAAATTGACAGATAATTGAGGTGACGAATGAAAAAAATACTTTTTGGACTTCTTGCTTTTTTAATGACCATGGGGTTAATAGCCGGGGGAGTTTACGCAACTTACGACAGCACAGTTAATAGAGATACGATTTACAACGGAATATTTATTAATGGCGTAGACGTATCCGACCTAAGTGAAGAAGAAGCCTTGGAAAAGGTAATGGCAGAAGACCAAAACAGACATAAAACTTTGCATCTAGTATTTAAGGAGCACGAATTTGACTATCCTTATGTAAACCTAGGATATAATCCAGATTACAAAAGTGCAGTCAAGGAAGCTATTGAATACGGTAGGGAAGGAACTCCAGGAGAGAGATTTGCGGTAGTACAAAACCTTAAATCAGAACCCCTAGTGATCCATACCAGCCAAGGTTTTAGTCCAGATATAGCCCAAGAAGTGGTAAATCACATATCAAATATAATAAATGTAGCACCAGTAGATGCCCAGTTTTCTTTGGTAGATGGAGAAGTAGTTACTACAAAAGAACAAACTGGAATCTCTTTAGACGGCGAGAAAACTAAAGAACTTATTTTAAATGCAATTAACTCAGACGTTCCAATAGAGCTCCCAGTAGTGGCTACAGAACCTGCTGTATCAGAAAGCTATTTTAAAGCGATGAAAGGTGACATTGGAGAATTTTCTACAAATTATTCTTCCAGCGTACAAAATCGTAAGGAAAATATTAAACTGGCTGCTAGGATCCTAAACGGAACTTTAATAATGCCAGGACAACAAATTTCCTTTAACGATATAATTGGAGAAATCAGTTTAGGTACTGGATTCTTGCCAGCAACTGTCATAATAGATGGAGAATATGATACGGGAACTGGAGGAGGAATCTGTCAAGTTTCCACAACTTTATATAACGCAGCTGTAAGAGCAGATTTGCAAATAGACGAAAGAAGAAATCATTCAAGACCTGTAAATTATGTGCCAATGGGACTAGATGCAGCAGTTGCAAGCGGATTACTAGACTTAAAACTGACTAATACTTTTGATTTTCCGGTTTATATAGTTGCAAAAGCAGACAACGACAATATAGAATTTAGAATTATCGGTGATACAGATGCGAAGAACTATGAAATTGAATTGGTATCTGAAAGGACTCAAACTATAAGTAGCCAAACTAAAAACCAGTACTCCGGAAACTTAAACCAAGGAGTTACTCAAGTTTCCCAAAGCGGAAACACAGGATATAGATATGCAAGTTATAAAATCAAAAAAGTAAATGGTGAACAAGTAAGCACTGAACCATATCTTGCAAGCTATTATCCAGCTAGAGACACCATCGTAACCATAGGAACGAAGGAAGTAACAGCCAAAACAGCTGGAACCAGTGGAAATGGATCCACGGCAGAAGGCGGAGATTAAATAAATGAAGACAATTTTAGTAATTGATGGCCAAGGCGGTAGATTAGGAAGCGAATTAGTAGAAAAACTTTTAAAATTAGAAGAAGAATTTGAACTAATCGGTATAGGCACCAACTC
>JAAZCH010000224.1 GCA_012513395.1 Tissierellia bacterium | reverse complement strand
GCCGGACACGGGACATATCGCTTTTGTCATTCTACATTTCATTTATTACGTTTTCTTGTTGTGAAATCTTCTTCGGTGTTTTACATTTGGAATATGTCCCCTACTAAGGGCGTAGCCTCACTTTACACTTTTAACTTTTAACCTTTAACTAACCTCTATCTTCTATAAATTGCTTTTAATTCCACATTTGCTTTTGGCATGGTGAAGATAATTGTTTGTCTGTTGTATTCTGTTTTTGGTATTAGATAGTCTAAATTTGTTTCCCATTTATCGAAGGTTGGTAAACTGCCGAAACCTCTGTCTCCTACTACTTTTACTGCTGAACCTGGTTCTACTACCACTTCTGCTCCTGATTTCATTACATTATTCACATACAATGTCGCTTTTTCGATTCTGATAACAAATTTCTTTTGTGGATTCTGTAATGTAGGTCTGTTCTCTACTTCTGGAGGTAGAACTGATCCCCCAGCTGATGGTGCAACTTCTACCGGCGCTGGTGTTGGAGTTGGAGTCAATGGTGGTTTCCTTCCGCCCCCTGGGGTTGGAAAAGTATCTCTACCTGAATATGAATCTCCAGCTGATGGCGCAACTTCTACTGGCGCTGGGGTTGGAGTTGGAGTCAATGGTGGTTTCCTTCCGCCTCCTGGCGTTGGAAAAGTATCTCTACCATCGTAGGATTCTCCGGTGGTTGGCGTAGATGGTCTTTGTGTAGATCCCACTTCACCAGGTCTAACAGGTTTTTCTACCGGTCGTTCCACAGGTATTTGTATTTCTGGTCTTGGAACTGGATTGATTGGTCTTTCTTCTGGTCTCTCCACTGGTTTTGGTGCATCTGGTCTTGGAACTGGATTGACTGGCACTTCTATTACTTGTGGAGGAATTTCTGGCATAGGATTAGGAGCACTTGTTGCTTTAGTTGCTTCTAGTTTTCCCATTGCGTTATTAATATTGTTCAAAGCAGAAACAATCATATCTGCATCAGGGCACAATCCCGCACAAGAATTATTAACATATCTTTTGTAAGTAGTTTCTCCATTTCTCACTGCGGTTTTTAAATTATTCAAACTGAAATTCGTATAAGCACTTGGATTAGCGATTTTCTCATTTGCACTTGTAATTACTGTTAACAAACTTTTCAGTTCATTTTGGCAACAATTATCCGCTCCTGGTAATCCCGGCATAGAGCCTGAGAAAGAAACTGTATTAGCCTCAGGTTTTTGAGCGTCTTGAGTTGCAGGTTTGGTAGCCACAGGAACAGCACTTCCATCAGGCATTCCCATATTTTCCACAGACGAACGCAAAATTTTAGCGTATTCTGCACGAGTCAAGTTTTTGTTAGGATAGAATTTTCCATCGTCCCAACCACTTAAAACCTTTTTGGAAACCAAAGCACCAACAGCCCCTTTGTAAATAATGCTGTCGTAGTCTTTGAAAGATGAAGCCCCATTTACAAAATCTTTGAGCTTGTAAGCAGCAGCTATTATTCTCGCCGCCTCATCTCTGGTAATAGCCTTTTCAGGATTGAAATTGTCATGAGCATCTAAGATGATTCCACTTTGGATAGCTTTCGCTAACTCATCATAGTACCAAGCGCCCTTTTCCACATCCACGAAAGAAATCGCAGGAACTTTTTCCGTAGATTTAATAAGGCGGTTTACGCCCGTTACGTACTCGGCTTTGGTAACATTGTCTTCTGGTCGGAAGTAGCCATTACCGTCACCTTTTAGAAATCCCTTTTCAGTAGTCCAAGAGATATCTTTTTCCGCCCAATGACCACCAGTATCAGAATATACAGCAAAAACCGTATTAAATGAACCCATGACCAAAATTAAGGCAAGTATAATTATTAAACTTCTTCTTTTTTTCAACATAATATCCCTCCTAATTATTAATTTTCACATTATCTCATCCTCTAGAACCATGATAACACGTAATGTTCAAAAAGTCTGTCACCCGTAGGGTGACAAGAAAAAATAATTTAACAATATAGTAGTAGTTAGTAATTAATAATTAGTAATTAGTAATTAGTAGATGCCTGCGGCTAAGCAAGGGAATCCCTCCTGTAGGGGACATATTTATTGTAAAATTTTTATATTTAAAAATGTATATACATATGCTTTACAAAAGCTATATAAATGATATAATTATTTTAGGAGGGATATTATGGCACAATTGAATATTCGTATTGATGATGATACTAAAAAACTTGCAGAGGAGGCTTTTCAAGAAATGGGAATTAGCATGTCTGCTGGTATAAATCTTTATTTAAAGAAAGTTGCTAGGGAAAAGCGTATACCTTTTGAACTTAATGCAGATCCATTTTACAGTAGAGAAAATATCAATAGACTAATGAAAGCTATGAAAGATGTAGAAAATAATATATCTATAAAAGAACATTCATTGTTGGAAGTTGAAGATGATTAAACTTTGGCATGATGATGCTTGGGATGATTATATCTATTGGCAAATGCAAGACAAAAAAACTCTAAAAAGAATAAACAGATTAATACAAGACATTGAACGAAACGGTTACAACGGTATAGGAAAACCTGAACCACTAAGAGGAAACCTTAGTGGTTATTGGAGTGTTCGTATAGATGATAGCAATAGAATTGTTTTTAAAATAGAAAATGATATGTTAATTATTATTCAATGTGGTTCCCATTATAGAGATAAATAATAAAAGTTAGTAATTAGTAATTAATAATTACTAGTTGGCTACGCCCTTCGTAGGGGATTTAGGTATAGTTAAAAGTTAAGAGTGAAAAGTGAAAAGTTTGGGCTATGGGTTTCGTAGGGGATTTAGTTGTTAGTTAGTAGTTAGTAATTAGTAATTAGTAGATGCCTGCGGCTAAGCAAGCAAATTGGTATGTAATGGATAAAAATATAGATGTTAGAAGGGATAAATCCCGTTGTTGGGCGGGTTGATGACGCAGGACAACGGGACATATCGTTTTTAGTTAAAAGTGTAGAGTTAAAAGTGAAAAGTTGGGCTGCGCCTTTTTTAAGGATTATAGAATATGTCAAACTTAGTGCAAGTCTTCACTTTTGACTATAATCAATGTTTTCTTTTGAGGTTTT
>JAAZCH010000031.1 GCA_012513395.1 Tissierellia bacterium | reverse complement strand
TGGTCTTCGGATTTAAAAATTTCTCCTGCTTCATAAGGTCTCCCCTTGTCAGCAAAGGTATCGAACCAAGGTTGAAATTGTGGATTGTCTTTGAATTTGGAATAAGTTGTAAAAGCCTCGTCCCAAAGTCTAGCCACATTAGGCTGTACTACATATCCGAATCTCGCATAGTCTATAGCAGGTTGCAAAACTTCTTCGAAAGATAATGTACCGAATCTTTCGTGAATCGCTGCCCAACCAGCTGGTGCTCCCGGTACGTCTATGGGTTCTACTCCGTATGAAGGAATTTTATCGTATCCTCTCGCCTTTAGTGCTTCATAGCTTAAAGACTTTGGAGAAGGACCTGAACCGTTGAATCCATAAAGTTTTCCATTCATATGGATAAGTGCAAAGTTATCAGCACCGATTCCATTTCCCGTAGGTTCTACTATGGGAAGAGCAGCTGCCATAGCTACAATAGCATCTACAGCATTTCCACCCTTTTTTAATATATCTAATCCCGCTGCTGATGCTTGAGGATTCCCAGATGCACACATTCCATTCTTACTAAAAATTACATTTCTCTTGGAATTGTAAGGATAATTTTGAACATCAAATTTCATTTTTCACCTCGATTATAATAAACCTTCGAAGATACCAGCCATCAAGATGGACAGAGTCGTTACAGTAGCAAGGCCTGCCACTACATACTTCGGAGTTATAACATCTAATATTGCTTCCTTTTCTTCTTCAGTTTCTGCCACTGCTACAGCTATCTCATTAGCAATCAAATATGTTGCAGGAAATCCTAATAACTGTGCTACGCTTATACCCAGTGCCAAGTTTTTAGAGCCCACAACTTTCCAAAGTGGTAATATGCCAAAAGCGATATAAAGAACTACCATCATAGATGCAAATAGCGCTATAACTTGTATAGTTAAGCTTCCTAAATCTTGCATACTGATATTGGCAAGAGAAGGAATAATACTAGCAAATGCTGCCATGTTAAGAAGACCTGATGCTTTTGCCTCGTCCATAATTCTAGGTGGAACTAGACCCAACTGGCTCACTATAGCTCCTAAGAATAAGGACCAAATAGACATACTTACTCCAGTAACTTGTCCTATGAGTGAAGCCACATATGCAAAAAATCCGGTTATAGCCAAATTCGTAAAGTTACCAAAGTATTTTTTATTTTTCTCATAAAATGTACTTGGTGGCAATACCACAACTTCTTCAATTCTTCCCTCTTTCACAGCTAGTTCTCTAGCACGAAATTCTTTAACTACTAGTTCTGCTTCTTTGGTTCCAAAGTATGAAGCAAATGGAGTTCCGCAGAATTTTTGTACTGCATAAACTATAGTACCCATAGCTGCTGCAAGGGCAAATCCTTTGTCTGTAGCTGCCTGAACCATAATTTGAGTAGCGACTATCCCACCATTTACAATGGGAATACTTACTATAGCTGACTCTCTTCCGATTATCGGAATTACTATTAAAGCTCCAGCTATTGCAACTATCATGGACAAAACAGAAGTAGCAACTGTTCTCCACTCGTTCATAAGCTGCTTCATGTTTATCATAGTTCCCATGTGAAATACGATAAATCCTGTACACCACTTACCTATTTGAGTAAGTCCTGCCTGATCAATAATATCTGCAGGTAGAATTCCACTTAAGAATCCCACTAGGAATAGGAGCATTACTACAAAAACCGAAGATAACTTCGCCTTTGTAAGTACGCCTAAGACGTCTCCAATTCCAAAAATTGCTAAAACGATAAATAAATATAAATACATAAATTCCTCCCATTAATTATAAAGTCTTTTAAATATAACATTTAAAAATCTCTTTTTCAATCGATATAGAAATATTTGGCATATTTTACAATTTCTTGAAATGATTTTGTGCAAAGATATTTTCCAAAGGATTTGGTATAATAATATTG
Organism: Tissierellia bacterium; assembly: GCA_012513395.1. The sequence continues at coordinate 2,286 of JAAZCH010000031.1, read as the reverse complement.
GAGGAAAATATATGATATTAAATATTTTAAATTTTTTAGCTCTCATAGCTGCTATCTACATAATTAAATTAGGTTCAGATTACAACAAGGGAGGTATCCATATACAATCCTTTGATAAAAGACTTCATCCTGCGGAAATAAACTATCTCCACAAAGATATAAATTATTTGAATCGCGGAATTTTAGTAACCCTGTTGGAGTTAAAAAGACGTGGAAAAATCGAAATTGAAAAATACACTAGAGAATCTAGAAATAAAACCTTGGAAGATTACGTAATAGAATATCGATTTACTCTTTTGGATAATACAGACTTAAAAGATCATGAGGAAGTCTTTTTAAAAAATGTATTTGAAAACAAGGACACAATCACTACGGACGAACTCACAAAACGATCCATCAATGACAGCAAGTTCTTATCAGCCCAAGGAGATTGGAGTAACTATCTAGACTCGGCTCTTAGCCACCAGAACTTATATGAAGAAACCACAAAGGGATTGTCCAATAGAATTAAAGTCTTGGGTTTAGTAGTTGGAATAATTGGAGTGATTTCCCTTGTAAAGCATAATCCCCTAGGATTCCTTAGTATCATAGCAGCTCTTCCCATATTTTTAATAGGGATAAATATAGGCATGGAAAAATCCAAGGAAGGAAGAGCTCTTCTAAATCATTTTACTCATTTAGAAGAAATGGCAAAAAAAGGAAATATAAAACACAATCTAAAAGAAGAAGATTTATTGGAACTTCTCGCTCTGTCCTTGACTATGAAATATTTCCTACCTATTTACGAAAACTCTCAAAACTTTGACACAATAGATTTAGTAACCAATTCTTTAAACGAATACGGTGGTTCCCACTTAGACGACGCCATATTAAGAGGATTTATGGGATTCACCGCAAAAACAAGAGACGACACACTGGACACTAATAGAATAGATTATAGATTGTTTAAATAATAATACGAGGAGGCAGCTTATGAAATTTTTACGTTTTGAAAATCCTAACGGGAATGTTTTATCTGGAGTTATAAAAGGAGAAAAGATATTTGCTTTTGAGGATTTAGATTCTTTTAAAGAGTATGAAAATATATTGGATCTTATAAAAAGTATTGAGGATGAAGATTTGAATCCTTTGGATGATCTGAAATCTGAAATTTATTACAATCTAGAGGATATTAAATTACTTCCTCCTTTTGAAAGTCTTCCCCATGACGCCATATGCGTTGGCTTAAACTACCATGAGCATATTGAAGAGAGCATGGCATACAAGGGTGGATTTGAAGTGGCACCCAATGCGACATATTTTTCCAAACGCTCTGTTGTTATTTCAGGTCCTGGTGATGATATCGTTTGGGATAGCGAACTAGACGACTCTTTGGATTATGAAACTGAGCTGGCCATTGTAATAGGAAAACGGGGCAAGGACATCAGTGAAGAAAGTGCAATGGATTATGTATTTGGCTTTACAATACTCAATGACATTTCTTCCAGAATTTTACAAATGTCTCACGGTCAGTGGTTTAAGGGCAAAAGCCTTGATGGCTATACTTCCATAGGCCCTTGGGTAGTGCACAAGTCTGAATTTGAATTTCCTTTGGAATTAAACATCAGCACAAAAGTAAATGGTGAGCTTCGCCAAAATTCCAATACTAGATTGATGATTAGGGGGATAGAGAGATTAATTTATGAACTCTCCAAAGGCATGACTTTATTTCCTGGAGATATTATCGCCACGGGAACTCCTGCTGGTGTGGGAATGGGCTTTAATCCACCTAGATTTTTAAAAGATGGTGATATTTTGGAATCTGAGGTCGAAGGAATTGGAGTTTTAAAAAATAGAATCTTGGCTAAAAAATAAAATTTTTTAAATAAAATACTCCTGACAATCTATATTGGAATTTACAATATAGTATCGTCAGGAGTTAATTATATTATGCTTTAGAAAAATCTATAATCCGTCACTATTGGCTCTCGATTTAATTTTTTGTCGTGGAAGTATTCGTGTAGACAAACGTCTTCAAATCCTCCGTCTATAAATACTGCATTAGTAAACCCGTTATTCAAAAGTATTTTAAGAGAGCTATAGCTATCTGTGTATACAGGTTTGTCCTTTGGTACTTCATTTAGTCTATCCCTTAACTCTTCCGATGGAATATTTGTAGCGCCTTTTATATGTCCTCTTTCAAATGCTCTTTTGGATCTGGTGTCTAGGATAAATTCCCCATCTTCTGTTAATTTTCTTACATCTCTTATTGGAACTTTTTTAAATTCCCCTTTTAGATATTTAATT
>JAAZCH010000223.1 GCA_012513395.1 Tissierellia bacterium | reverse complement strand
CTTTTTAAGAAGCACAGAAATTATTAAAGAATCTGGTTACACTCCAAATGTCATACAGTACGTGGAACAACTAGCCACCGCTTATAGATTTTGTTTAGATGGAATAGGGGCAACATTTATCGGATCCAAATTATTAGAATCCGAAAAAAATATAAACGAGAGAATCACTTTATTTTCTTTTGATACGGACACTGCTATAAGAAAATTTTCTGCAGTAATAAATAAAGATAGGTATTTAAGCAATACTTTAAAAGAATTTATGGCTTTTACCCAAAATTATTATTTATAATATATCATAATATTCGTCCAACTCTTTGCAACAAAAAAACATTTAAGATTGAATTGCAACAACGTGAGTAATTTTATATATATTGGGGTAAAACCTTATAAAGAAGAATATAACTAAATAAATGTATACGGAGGTATGCTTATGAGACTAGAAAATAAAGTGGCAATTGTAACAGGTGCAAGTTCGGGTATTGGTAAAGCAGTAGCTGCTCTATTCGCAAAAGAAGGTGCTAAAGTAGTGGCTGCTGCTAGGAGAGCAGAAAGATTGGAAGATTTACAAAAAGAAATTGCTGATGGTGGTTTCTCTGGAGAAATTTATCCTGTTTCTGCTGACGTAGGAAATGATGAAGATTTAAAACATCTAGTAGATGCTACCCTAGAAAAATATGGCACTATTGACATTCTAGTGAATAACGCAGGAATATTAGACGAATATAAATCTCTAGAAAATATTGAAGAAGACTTGTGGATGAAAGTTTTCGATGTCAACGTACACGCAGTCATGAAGCTTTCAAAATTAGTTCTCCCTACGATGGTTGCAAATAAAAAAGGTTCAATTATAAATACTGCATCCGTAGGTGGACTTCATGGTATGAGAGGCGGAATGGCTTATGTAGCTTCTAAGCATGCTGTTGTTGGTATGACTAAAAATATTGCTTACACTTATGCAGATGAGGGAATCAGATGTAATGCAGTAGCTCCTGGTTCAGTTGGAACTGAAATCGGCGAGAACGTCAAAAATCCTGATATGAAAACATTAGGAAAGTTGATGAAAGGTTTTGAAGTATTCCCTAACGTTGGAAAACCAGAAGAATTGGCTTATGCATTTTTGTATCTAGCATCTGATGAGGCGTCATTTACAAATGGCCACGTGATGGTAGTAGATGGCGGATGGACAGCTTATTAATTTTAAATAAATACTTTGTCGAAAGCTTGGGAGAAATTCCAAGCTTTTATTTTGTATTGACATACAATCTCATGGGGTTTTCATAGAAAAAAATTACTTTATAAGTTATAATGTTCATTGAAAATATAATTAAAAAAGGAATAAAATGAAATTTAAAGAAACAAAAGCTTTTGGATTATTAATAATTATACTTGCAACTATTATGTGGGCAGTAAATGGTAATGTGGGAGCTTTTTTAATTGCTAACAAAGAAGTTTCTCCTGAACAATTGGTAACTACTAGATTGATAATTGCAGGTGGCATCCAATTAATTGCCCATTATTTTGACAAATCTAAAAAGTTTTTTAATGTTTTTAATAATAAGAAAAGTATGATGAGGTTACTAGCATTTTCCCTTGGGGGACTTTTGATTATGCAATATAGTTATTTTAACGCTGTGAAGTACTCTAACGCTGCAACAGCAATAGTTCTTCAACAATTTGCTCCTTTTTTTGTAATTCTTTTCTCGTCTATTATAAATAGAAAATTGCCACCAGTTAAGACTATGATAGCCTTAATTTTTGCATTGTATGGAGGTTTTTTACTTATTACTCACGGAGACGTGAAGAGTCTTGCGATTTCCCAAATTGCACTGATGTTTGGAATGATAGGAACCTTGGGCTCAACCTTGTTCAATATACTTCCCCATCCCTTACAAAAGGAACACGGAATTTTGGCAGTAAATGGCTGGGGGATGCTAATAGCTGGAATTACCCTTGGCGCTTTATCCCAACCTTGGAGAGTTCCATTTATTGTAGATACTGTAAGCATTTTAGGAATATTGTATGTAGCAATTTTGGGGACTTTGGTTCCATTTATACTTTATATGACTGGCGCTCAGATATTAAGCCCCGTAACAGCAAGCATACTTAGTTTATTAGAAACAGTAATCTCTACTTTAATCGCCACGACATTT
>JAAZCH010000222.1 GCA_012513395.1 Tissierellia bacterium | reverse complement strand
GTGAGTAAGTGCGTCCATTCCTGTATTTGCAATTAGTGATTTTGGCATTGATGCTACTATTGCTGGATCTAGTATTGCAACGTCTGGAGTGATCTCAAAGTCAGCCAGTGGATATTTAATTCCTTTTGCGTAGTCTGTGATTACTGAAAAAGCTGTTACTTCTGTAGCTGTTCCACTTGTAGATGAAATAGCTGCGAATTTAGCTTTTGTTCTAAGTTTTGGGAAGTTAAATGGAATGCATAAATCTTCAAAAGTCACTTCTGGATATTCATAAAACGCCCACATAGCTTTTGCAGCGTCGATAGGAGATCCTCCACCCATTGCTACTATCCAATCAGGCTGGAAGTCTTGCATAGCTTTTGCGCCCTTCATAACCGTTTCTACTGATGGATCTGATTCTACTCCTTCAAAAGTTTCTACTTCCATGCCAGCTTCTTTTAGATAATCTACTACCTTGTCTAAAAATCCGCCTTTTTTCATAGAGCTTCCGCCTACTACTACGATAGCTTTTTTTCCTTCAAGTGTTTTTAAAGCTTCCAATGCTCCTTCGCCATAATACATATCTCTTGGCAATGTGTAACGATTCATAAAATTATCTCCTCCAAATTTCATTTGATATTTTTCTGTCATATCAATGATAAATCATTGTCAAAGGAAAATCAATGATAAATATTAAATTTGTGAACTTTATTTATTTTTATTTACTAAATAAAGTTTTCTTATCCAATTAAATTTGAAAAAGTCTATTCCAAAATAAAAAACTTGAAGAAAAAATCTTCAAGTCTAATCTATAAATTCAATTACATTATTTATGCTTTGTCCTGCTGCAACCATGGGGAAAGCTCCCATATCGTGATCTAGGTTGAATACTAAAAGATTGATTTTGTTTTTATAATCCAGCGTCTTTAATATCTCCATCAACTCTCTACGACTTGAGAATTCTCCTGCATAATTAATTCCATATGCCATCGCCAAGAATTCGTAATTTAAATTTGGGGCGATATCTGTATCGGAGTATCGTTTTTCGTTAAATAGTGCTTGCCATTGGCGTACCATTCCTAATGTACTATTATTATAAACCACTACTGTTATGGGAATGTTGTGATCTTTGGCCATTATTAGTTCGTGGTGATTCATCCTAAAAGATCCATCTCCTGTTACTAATATTACTGGAGATTCTGGTTTTCCAATTTTAGCTCCAATAGCTGCACCCATACCGAAGCCCATGGTTCCAAGTCCTCCAGATGTTACTAGAGTTCTAGGTTTTGTAAACTGCCACTTTCTCACAGTCCACATCTGATGTTGTCCTACATCTGTAGCTATTATGGTATCATCTGGAAAGTGATTTTGTAACAACTCCAATGTCACAAGAGGTATAAAGTCTTTATCTATTTCGTCTCTTTCATTCATGTAATATCTAGGTTTGTATTTAGTATCTTTTAATCTATTTATCATTTCTTTGAGAATTTCTTGCATACTTCCTGCGATGGCCACGTCTGTGTCTAGATTTTTATTAAATTCTGTTGGGTCTGTATCGATGTGAATAACTTTAGCCGATTCGCTAAATCCTTCTCGATGTCCTATTGCTCTGTCAGAAAACCTTACGCCTAGTCCTACAATTACATCTGATTCGTAGACCATTAAATTTGTTTCCTTGTCTCCGTGCATTCCAACAATACCAAAAGACAACGGAGATTTTCTATCAAAACTTCCTAAACCCATTATGGAGTTCGCTACTGGAATATTGCACATATTTGCAAGTTCAGCTAGCAGTTCAGAGGACTCAGATTTCAACACTCCGCCTCCAGCATAAATAACAGGTTTTTTAGCATTTTTCAAAAGCTCAATTGCCTTGTCTAATTCATCTATATATTTTTCTTGTAATCTATTATCGATTGGTCTTTCTTTTGCCTTGTAATTAGCATCGGAAACTTCTTCCATCAATGCATTTTTTGTAATGTCGACTACTACAGGACCTGGTCTTCCAGATGTAGCAATTAAAAAAGCTTCTGCAATTGCTTCTCCTATTTCGTCTGATTCCGTCACTAGATAATTGTGTTTACAAATGGGCATCGTAATTCCCACCGTATCGACTTCTTGGAAAGAAGATTTTCCTAAAAGTCCTTTACCCACTTGTCCTGAAATGACAACCATTGGAATACTATCCAAATAAGCGTTAGCTAGTCCTGTAACAGCATTTGTAAGTCCTGGTCCACTGGTTACAATCATAACCCCTGGTTTTCCTGTTACTCTTGCATAACCATCTGCTGCATGGATGCCCCCTTGTTCATGAGCAGGCCTAAAGTGAGCTATATTTTTATTATCAAAAATTGCATCAAAGAGTGGAATGACAGCCCCGCCAGGATATCCAAATACGATATCCACGCCTTCTGCTTCTAGGCATTTCAATAAAAATTCCGCTCCGTTCATTTATTTCCCCCTAAATCAATTTCATCAAGATATTAGCGATACGTCACTTAATGTTTGAAGATTTAATTGGACTGTTTCAAAAACTTTAGGATCTACATCTAAATATAGCATTTCTTCGTCCATAGAAAATTTGTTGATGATAATTCCTTTTCTTCTCATCAAATTTAACACTCTTACGCATGAATCCATTCCCGAATTTAATCTAGCTGTAACCATTCTATCCATTTCATCCTCCCATTAATATATAAAAAAAACTTCCGTCAATCCAAATCTACTGTTGATTTGGGACGAAAGATAAATTTCCGCGGTACCACCCATATTATGACAAAGTCATCACTTCAGGTCAAACAACCCTAATCTCTATAACGTGAGCACCCGGCTTTTCCTACTTTTTTCAAAAAAGCTGCCATGGAGTGATATTAGTTTTAATAGTCTTACTTGCTCTCACCATCCGCAAGTTCTCTGAAATACTTTAGAAAAACTACTGTCTCCAGTTGCATTACAAGTATTCTATAATACATAAACTCAAATGTCAACACTTTTTTACAATTTCTTTTTAAATGTTTAGACATTTAATATTAATCTTTTTTATCAAATCTTTTCTATTTCCATTTTAATATAGTATAATTTATTTGGAAATTATAAAATAGTTTTGCGCATTAACATTAATTAAAAAAATATATTTTTCATGCAATATTTAGCCTAGTCAGAATGTTATATTATTGGAGGGAAGAAATGTCGTTGTTACCGTTTATCTTAGGACTTACCACTGAGCTTAATATTCCTGAGCCAGAAAAAATAGATGACGATTTAATAATAAAGATTGGTCGAGATGATATGTATGCTTTTGAACAGCTATACGTAAAAACAGAACGCCAATTGTATTCTTTTGTGTTGTCACTTTCCAAGAATCACGACGATGCACTGGATATTATGCAAGACACTTACATGAAAATCAGAGCTTCGGCTCATTTATATAAGCCCATGGGAAAGCCAATGGCATGGATTTTTACGATAGCCAGAAACTTAACTATGACAAATTTCAAAAAGAAAAGCCGGACTGCCGATTTGGAAGAATACGATATGGAAGACACATTGGATCTTTCATACGTTACAGACCCAACAGATAAGATGGTACTAGAGACAGCCTTAAAAATACTAAGTGAAGAAGAAGCGCAGATTATTCTTCTTTATGTAGTAAACGGTATGAAACACAAAGAAATCGCTGAAAGTATGGATTTAAAAATAAATACCGTAATCTCTAAGTACAATAGAGGTTTAAAAAAGCTTCGAGAATATTTAATAAAGGAGGGGATACAGTGAAAGAACGAGAAATTAAAGATAGGCTTAAGCGAGCAATGGATGAAGCTCCAATAAATTTATTAGAAGATTTAATGTCTGTTGAAGTAGAAAAAGAATCTGTTGCTGATGAATTTTCTGGAAGACGCACATTCATCACAGAAACTTCAAGAAAACCAAAAGGAAAAATAATAAATTTTCCTAAACTATATAAGACAATAGCCCTCGCAGCTTCTCTTGTATTCGCTCTTTTAGGTGGAAATTACTTCTACCAAAACATGACAATAGGTGAATTGTATTTAGATATTAATCCTAGTTTTGTAATAGAAGTAAAAAGAAATGATAAAGTCAAAGAAATAAAACCTTTAAACTACGAAGCCTATGACGTATTGGATGGAAATTATTACAAAAATGCAAACTACGAAGAAGCTTTAAGGGAAATTCTATTTAAAGTAGAAGATAAGGGATATCTAATAGAAGATGTGAATGTATTGCTAGTATCATCAAAAGAAAAAAATAATAAAGACAATCTATCTTCCATTGCTTCCCAAGATATAATAAATCACTTTGAAGGAAGACGAGAAGATGTAATAGTCTTAAAACAAAGTATTGAAGATAAAGACGATGCAGCATCAGGAATTGAGAAATTATTGAAAAATATTGCTCAACGAGAAGGTATAGAAGATTCAAGCCTTCTTTACGATATGACATTAAGAGAATTAATAATATATCTTAGAGTTCATAATATTAATTTGGAAGATTACGTAGAAATTTATGGAAATACTGACACAGTATCCCAACCAGAACCAGAGGTTATCGAAGCTCCAATAGTTAATCCTACTCCCCCACCTATTCAGCCTACAGCTGAATCTATTCCCCAAACTCCCCAGAGACAATGGGATGATGACGATTGGGAGAACGATGATGATGACGATGACGACTGGGACGATGATGACGATGACGACTGGAATGACGACGATTGGGACGACGATGATGATTAAATCTTGGTAATAAAAAAGAGCTTATAGAATATATTTTATAAGCTCTTTATATTTGAATTCAAAGCTCTTTTCCGCAATTTTTACAATAGGCAACGAATTTCGTATTTTTTGTGCCACAGTTTGGACAAGTTATATCTTCAGCTTCAGAAATATCTTCATCTACCATATCTTCTTTTTGAAAAATATTTTCTCGACTGGAAAAACCTGTATCTTCTTTATTCTCCTTTTCCAAATTTGAAAGCAACTGTCTTTTTT
>JAAZCH010000221.1 GCA_012513395.1 Tissierellia bacterium | reverse complement strand
CAAAATTGTACAATATATTTATTGGTATAACAATAAGAGAATAAAAGTAAAATTAAACGGCATGTCACCTATTGAATATAGGCAACAAGCCGCGTAATTAAAAATATTATCCGTAAGTCCGGATTTGAGGGTTCACATCATTAAAACTTTGGATTATGATTATTTTAAAAAGAGCTCTGATTACATTTTAGAAAGAATTGAATTTAAGCCAGAAATAGCAATAATTTTAGGTTCTTGTTTAGGAAATTTAGCAGATGAAATAGAAAACCAAATAATAATAGATTACAAGGATATACCGAATTTTTTGCAAACCACTGTTTCATCCCATGCCGGCAAATTAATTATGGGTCAACTTAGTGGTAAAAACGTAATTTGTATGTCTGGAAGATTCCATTATTACGAAGGTTATGACTTTGAGGAATTAACCGTACCCATAAGAGTTATGCATCTTTTAGGAGTAGAGACTGTAATTTTAACCAATGCTGCTGGAGCAGTAAATAAAGATTTTGTCCCTGGAGACATAATGATTATAAATGATCAGATTAAACTCAACGGTCCTAGTCCAGTGAGAGGAAAAAATTTAGAGGAGTTTGGTCCAAGATTTTTTGATATGTCTTACAGATACGATAGAGACTATATTAAATTGGCTAAGGAAGTAGGAAAAAATTCTAACATTAAATTACAAGAAGGAGTTTATTTTTACATGCCAGGTCCACAGTTTGAAACCCCTGCCGAAATAAGAGCCATTAGGGTTTTAGGAGGAGATGCAGTTGGCATGTCTACTGTAACTGAAGCTATCGTAGCTGCACATTGTGGAATGAAAGTATTGGGATTATCTTTAATGTCCAATATGGCAGCGGGAGTTTTGGATCAACCCTTGACAACTGAAGAAGTAGACGAAACTGCTGAGAAATCAGCTGAGAATTTCAAAGTTTTGTTGAAAAATATATTAAAAGAAATGTAGGAATATTAGGAGGAAAGATGAAAAGAAAATTAGTTTTGGCACTTGCTGTTATTATGCTTTTAAGCGTTTTTACAGCTTGCGGAACCAAAGAAAATGGATCTGCTGACAAGGGCGGAGATGGAGAGAAAGTAAAAGTTGCACTTCTATGCGACACTGCGGGAACTCAAGTTTATATCCTTAGTATGATTAATGCATTAAAAGACAATGAGGAAAAGTACGGTTATAAAGCAGTTATAGCTGAATCTGCAGACACAGCTGCCTATGAAGATAACGCTAGGGCTTTAATTGAAGAAGGGGTTGACTTTATAATTGGAGGAAACTGGCAAGCTGGAGACTCTATGAATATGCTGGCAACAGAATTTCCAGATGCTGCATCTTATGTACTTATTGACTCTGAAATCGAAGCTGAAAATGTAAAATGTATTTCTTTTAGAGAACAAGAGGGAGCATACTTAATTGGAATGATGGGTGCGATGGTAACTGATCCAGAAGATAACATATTTGGTTCAATTCACGTAAACCAAGGAGCTGGCTCTTGGAAATGGAGATATGGAATAATGGAAGGGGTTAAGAGAATTAAACCTGAAGCTGAATTTATTTTCAACTATGTAGGAAATTACAATGACCCAGCTAAGGCAAAAGAATTTGCAATTCAACATTACGAACAAGGGGCTAAGTTTATAAACGCTGCTGCAGCAGGTGGAGACAAGGGAGTTTTTGAAGCTGCTAAAGAAAGGGAATTTTATACTTCTGGACAAGACGTTGATTTAACCACACCAGACAATCCATATATCGTTTCTTGTCAAATTAAAGATACTTATGCAACAGTAGAGTATTTACTAGAGCAATATTTTGGAGGAGATTGGAACACTGATAACGAAGAGTGGGGAATTTCTGAAGGAGCTATTGGAGCTGTTCACGTTACCCATGAAAGCGAAAATCCAGTTACAGACAGACTAACTGAGGAAGATTTAGCTTTATTAAAAGAAGTGGCAAATGATATTAAAGAAGGAAATCTGGATTTAATCAATATGCCGACAGAAGAAAATTACAAATAATTAGTTTAATTTGCAGTGGAGATAGTCTATAAATCTGTCTCCACTTGTACGTATATTAATAATAAATTTCTCGGTTTATAGGAGTTAATTATGTTATTGGAAATGAAAAACATTACAAAACGCTATGGAAAAGTCTTAGCCAATGATAATGTTAGTTTGCATTTAAATGAGGGAGAGATTCTAGCAGTAGTAGGAGAAAATGGTGCAGGAAAATCTACTATTATGAAAATATTATATGGTTTAGAGTCTTTGGATAAAGGAGAGATCTATTTAAATGGGGAGCTTCAAAATTTCAAAAATCCTCAAGATGCCATTGAAAAAGGAATAGGTATGGTTCAGCAACACTTCATGTTATTTGATACCTTTACTGTTGCTGAAAATATTGTATATGGAAACGAACCTAAAATTAGTGGGATTTTTTTTGATAAAGAAAAATCTAATAAAATCGTAAGGGAACTTTCAGAAAATTATGGTTTACATATAAATCCCAAGAAGTTAGCAGGGGATTGTTCTGTTGGACTTCAACAACGAACTGAGATATTAAAAGTTCTTTATCAAGATGCCAAAATTATAATCTTTGATGAACCTACGGCAGTACTAACTCCCCAAGAAATAAATGATCTTTTAAATACTATGAGAGATTTAGTTAAGAGAGGAAAAAGTATAATTCTAATTACTCATAAACTCCAAGAGGTAATGGACATTGCCGATAGGGTTATGGTAATGAGAAAGGGAAAATATGTGGGAGATATGCCTAAATCTGAAACTACCATTGAAGAAATTTCCCATCTAATGGTGGGTAGAGATTTAGAAAAAATGGTAGTGAGTCCTTTCACAGGAGAAGATGAAGTTTTAAAAATTTCAGATTTAGTTCTTACTAGTCCAGATGGAAATAAAATAATAGATGGATTAAATATCGAAGTTAAAAGTCATGAGATTGTTGGAATTGCAGGAGTGTCTGGCAATGGACAATCAGAATTAATTGATGTAATTACTGGAATGAAAAAGGCTGACAGTGGTAGTATAAAATTATCAGGTGAGGAAATTCTCAATTGTTCAGTAAAAGAAATTAGAAATAAAGGATGCGCATGCATTCCTGAGGACAGATTTTTAACTGGTTGCGCGAGCCAAGGTGATTTAAAAGAAACGTCTATAATGGCACATCATGAAAAAGAAAAATACTCTAAAAGTGGAATTTTAAATTCTAATAATATAGAAAATTTCACATTGGATTTAATAAAAAATTATGACGTTCGGTGCAGTAGCGAGATGCAAAAAGCCGGAGAGCTGTCTGGCGGAAATATTCAAAAACTTATAGTGGCTAGAGAAATTGAACAAAATTCTAAATTTTTAATTGCCGCAGAACCCACTAGAGGTGTGGATATAGGCGCCAAAGAATTTATTCATACCAAACTTTTGGAAAAAAGAGAAAGGGGAGATGGCATTTTATTAGTTTCATCAGAACTAAGTGAAATAACGACCCTTTCAGATAGAATTTATACAATCTATGATGGAAAAATCAATGGAGAATTTTCCAGGGAAGAGGCGACGGCAGAAAAACTTGGACTTTTAATGATGGGAGGTAATTTAGGAGATGAATGAAAAAATGAAATATCAAATTTCTGAAAATCTCAAAAAAGTTATACCCATAATTTTGGCTACTTTTTTTGGATTGCTAGTGGGAGCCTTGGTAATAATAATTTCTGAAGAAAATCCTATAATTGTTTATAGTGAACTATTCGAAAAATCCTTTATAAGGATTTATTACCTTTTACAAACCCTTACTCGCTCCACACCAATAATAATTTGTGCAATTGCAACAGCAGCTGCATGGAGAGCTGGATATATAAATATTGGAGTAGAAGGGCAAATGATTGTTGGAGGTTTTTTTGCCACAGTAGTTGCCTTATATATGCCTGGACCAGCTTTTATAGTAATGATTTGTTCTGTTTTAGCAGGTATGGCAGGAGGAGCTGCTTATGCCATGATAGCAGCCGTATTAAATCTAAAATTTAAAGTTTCCATTGTAATTTCTACACTGATGATGAATTATATTGCCTCTAACATAACTTCATATTTTGCCAATTTTCCATTAAAAGACCCTGGGGGAGACGGTTTGGCTGCCCAAACTTCTATGATTAGAGAAGGACTAAGATTTACAAAATTAAGTAGTACGGGAACTTTTAATATTGGATTTTTCTTGATGATTTTAATAATTGGAATTTTCTTATTTATAACTCGAAAGACGGTTTTTGGATACGAATCTAAAATGACCGGATTTAACCCTAACTTTTCAAAATATGGAGGAGTAGACGAGTCTAAAACCATGTTGAAGACTATGGCATTAAGCGGTGCCATTGCAGCTCTAGCTGGAATAATAGAAATTTTTGGACTTAAATATCGATTCATAGATGGCATGTTTACAAGCACATCCTATGCTTGGACGGGCTTGATGGCAGGGTTGATTGCCGGATTGAATCCAATTGGAATTTTCTTTACGGGAATATTCCTTTCGGGTCTCCAAGTTGGAGGACAATCTATACAAAGGTCTACAAATGTTCCTTTGGAGATGTCTACAGTTATACAATCTTGTATAACCTTATTCGTTTCTGCTAAATTTTTTGTGAATTTATTGAAATCAAAAGTAAACAATAGAGATATTGACGAAGACTTTACTGATATTACAGAAATAGGAGGAGAAGATGGAATTTAATTTAAATTACTTAGCAGTGTTGATTAATTCGACCATTCGCTCCACAACTCCTGTTTTACTAGCAGCTTTAGGCTCTGCAATTTGCAGTCAAGTTGGAGTTTTTAATATAGCTTTGGAAGGGCAAATGCTCATAGGATCCTTTACGGCTATTGTCATAAATTATCTTACGGGATCCACTTTACTTTCCGTTTTAGGGGGAGTTTTATCTGGGGCTTTAGTAGGACTTATCGTTGCTATTTTACAAGTTAAATATAACGGTGCCGATATGGTTATTGGAACTAGTATTAATCTTCTCGTGGGAGGAATTACTAGCATCTTATTGACTGTAATCCTTGGAGTTAGGGGAAGTTTTAGCAGTCCGGATTTAGTTTCCTTAAAGAATATTAAATTACCCATAATAAATAATATTCCTTTGATGAATAAACTCTTTCAAAACCTAACTATTATTGATTACATTTCCTATATAATTGCCTTTTTAATTTTTATATATTTATATCGCACTGTAATTGGATTTAGAACTCGCTCTGTGGGAATTAATAAGGACGCTTCAGAAAGTTTGGGTATTAATGCCACTAGGATAAGAATGGCAACAGTAGTTTTATCAGGAGCTCTTTGTGGACTAGGAGGCGTTGTTTTAAGTCTTGGGCAAGTGACATTATTTACAGAAAATATGACAGCAGGCCGTGGATTTATAGCTATGGCAGCTGCAAGTATGGGACAGCAACATCCTTTATTGACTGTGCTATCCAGTTTGTTTTTCGGAGCTT
>JAAZCH010000220.1 GCA_012513395.1 Tissierellia bacterium | reverse complement strand
CTCTGTAACATTGATAAGTCTAATATTAAAGTCTAGGCTAAAAATGTGGTCATCGTCCACGTCGATAAATGCAATGTTTCCATTTCCTGTTTTAAATTCTTCATTAGCACTGTCAATAAGCCATTTTGTTTTTCCTGAGCCCTTTGCTCCAGTAATAAATTTAACCATTTCCAATTCATCCTTTCTATCGTTTAAATGTATTTCCATATTTATTTATATAAATATATTATATACGAAAGCAGTTTTAATTGCATTAATTTCTATAAAATTTTAAATCTGCAAAATTTCCCTTGGTACAGACCTTCCCTTTCCATTTTGTCTAATATCATATCTTGAATCTTCCACCAAGAAGTGTCCCAGTTAGAAAATAAAGTTTTCTCCTCTGGAGCTCTGCCAAGTAATCTTTGTATAAGTATTTTTTCATCCAGATGAGTCAAAAAAGCAATTACTCTTTCTATATAATCTTCCATAGAACCCATTTGAAATTCTTCTTTCATATACATATTACCCATTTTCGTCCCTTCTACAATGTAGAGGGAATGGATTTTAACTTCATCTATTTTTAGTATAGATAATATATTTGCAGCTTCTATTATATCATCTAGATTATCCCATGGCAGATTTCCTATTAAATGAGCGCAGACTCTCAGATTTCTTTTCTTCGTTCTTAGTACTGCATCTATGAAGTCTGATAATTTGTGTCCTCTATTAATTTTGTCCAAAGTATAATTGTTTACACTTTGCAAGCCATATTCTATGGTGATGAAATATTTATCTTTTATGCCCTCAAGATAATCTAGCATCTCATCCGTAATGCTATCAGGTCTAGTAGAAATACTAATTCCTACTACATCCGACACACTAAAAACTTCTTCAATGTTTTTTACAAATTCTTCGTAAGGTAGATAAGTGTTAGTGAAACTTTGGAAATATGCAATAAATTTTCTAGCACCATATCTAGATCCGATGTAGTCTTTGTTGGTATTTAATTGCTCTGTAATTGTTAGAGTGTTTTCCAAATTTTCATGGGAGCCACCCTCTTCAGAGCAGTAAATACATCCTCCTACACCACATGTTCCATCTCTATTAGGACATGTTAAAGGTAAACTTATAGGAAGTTTATAAACCTTTTCACCGAAATATTCTTTTAGATAATCTGAATACTTATTATATATCTTATGCTCCATAAATTCCTATTCTAAAGATTTTAAATAATCCAATACTTCTAGGGCGTGTCCTGCTGGTTTAACGTCTCGAAATTCTTTTATCATATTAGACTCTTCGTCAAAAATAAACGTCGCCCTTTCAGTTTTTATGGCATCTTTTCCATACATCTTAGTAGGACTTAGAAGTCCATATTGTCCACTGATTTCTCTATCTTTATCCGAAAGTAATTCAAAAGGTAAATTATGTTTTTCGGTAAAATTTTGGTGGGATTTGACCCCATCTCTACTGACTCCTACCACTTCTACATCTAATTTTTTAAATTCATCATATAGCTCTCCAAATTCGATGGCTTCCATTGTGCACCCAGGTGTATTATTTTTCGGATAAAAATACAGTACTAATTTTTTCCCTTTATAATTTTCTAATGAAACCCCTTCTCTTTGGCTACTGTTCAAATTAAAATCGTAGTTCATTTACTTCTCCTTTATTACTTATTAAAAAGAGGATTATTTATATAATCCCCTTTTATCTAAATATTATTCTTCGTCTTCTACATCGTCTACGAAAAACATTTCTTCGAATACGTCATTTACCTTTTCGAATTCATCTTCTTCTTCGATTACGCCAAGCACAGGAGTTCCGTCCTCTTCTTCTTCATATCTATAAATGTAGAACGCTTCTTCCTCTTCTTCATCTTCT
>JAAZCH010000219.1 GCA_012513395.1 Tissierellia bacterium | reverse complement strand
ATTAGTTCCAATTTTCTTTGTACTACTAATATTATCTGCTTGGAGAAAAAACTTAAAGATTCTATTGGGAACTGTAATTGGGGCTGCAATATTAAAAATCTTATGGAGTGTAATATTTAGTGGAGATGCTGGAAATTCTATTATAATACCCGCTACTTTAGGTTTGGCAATTTGCGTTCTTGCCATACTGGGCTATAAGAGATATAAAAGAAAAAACCTTGACAATTAGTGACAAGGTTTTGCTTTTTATAAGCCTATATTATTGCTCTTTCTCTTAGTCGTCAAAATCATTATTCATTACGTCTAACTTATAACAGTTATATCTATTGATGATAATGTTAAATGAAATATGAAGAACAAAATATATAAAGATCATAATGAAAAAATCTTTGTAATTATTTATTCCAAAAAGAAAAGGATATAAAATTGCTAATATAACAGCTGAAATCCCTGACTTTTTAAATGTTTTTTATAAACAATACTCCTATCACCATTATTTAATATTCCACTTTTGGCATATGCTATAGTTTCTATAATTTCAGCTACAATTAAAGCTATAGTTTCAACCATATAACTACTCGCAGGAAGTCTTAAGATTACCATTTGATATATGGCAGATATTCCTAAAAATATTTTTAAAATCTCATATATAATCTTTATTATTTCTAGTTCTATTTTATTTACTCTTTCATCAATAATACTTTTTTTCATATTATTCTTCCTCCCAGAATATCTGATCTAAAGTTTTGTCAAGCACATGACAGATACTAATACATAGTTTTAGTGATGGATTGAATTTATTCATCTCAATTAATCCTATCGTCTGTCTAGTAACACCTACAAGTTCAGCTAAATCTTCTTGAGTTAAATCTTTTTCAATTCTTGCTAACTTCATTTTTTTATTTTTCATAATTCATATCCTTGATTGTTAGTAATTATAATTATTAGTATATTTTTAATTCTTACTTGCAATGTATATATTGCATTGTAATTTATATATTGCATTTTGTCAATTATAAATGCTAAAATAAAAAAAGATATATAGATTAAAGTAAATTTTTAAATCCATATATCTTTCAATTATTACTTAAATGTTCTTAAAACCTTTTTAATTCCAATCCACGAAAAACATGCTATTGCAGCGATAGTTCCTAGTTTTCCGCCAATACCGTTATAAGCAGAGCTGGCGATGATAAAAATAATTCCTGTAATAAATGATATTACTAGCATTTCTTTAAGATTTTTTCCTTTAATATTATCCACCATTCCTGCATAAGAAGCGCAAGCTCCCGCAGCTGCTAAAGTTCCTCCAATTTGTGGAAATAATAAGGGGAAAATTATACCCGACATTAAGGTCACTACTGCTGAGCCTACGACAGCTCCTTTGTTAAATGTGTGGGAGATTATATATGTGCTAGTTCCCGCTATCAAAGAGACTGCCAAAATTATTATTTTATCCATATCTTCTCCTAGTTAAATATTCCCAAAATAAATTTTGCAATCCAAGTAGAAAGAGCTGCAGTAGTTCCACCTTTTCCGCCTATTCCTACATATATTTCACCCGTCGTAAGAATAATCAGTCCTACAATTATTCCACCCAGTCCCGCAGCTGCTAAAGAAGGAATTACAGCCACGGAACTCATTCCCACAAAAGAAGATGTAAAAGTCATTCCAGCTAAACTTTTGGGCAAAATTAACAAAGCTAAAACACCCACGATTCCATTAGCCACTACTGGTCCAAGATTCAAAGTATGATTTAAATACCAAGTAATAGTTACTGCAAAAAATGAAGACGCTAAAACGCTATAACTCTTATGGAGTTTTTTCCCTTCTCTATGTTCCATCAATTCTTTATAGTATTCCTTTAATCCTACAAAATATAAAATAGCAATAATACCCAAAATCATCATCAAAAGAGTGTTATCGATACTTTTTATTGAGGAAATAATTAAGCCTATTCCCGTTCCTATAAATGCTATCAGCCCAAGAATTTTTTTATTTTTTTTATCTATAAACAATCCTTTATCTCCATCATTTAATTTATACAAATAACTCTTTCAGTAACTTTATCTCAGCTTCATATCCATCTATTTCGTTGGGAGTTTCCAAATTAAAAGGTAAATGTCTTAATTTTGGATGATTTATAACATTTTTTATAGCCTCAATTCCAAGGCTCCCTTCTCCAATTTTTTCGTGGCGATCTTTCGAAGCTCCTAATTCGTTTTTGCTGTCATTTAAATGGATGGCATAAAGTTTTTCCAAGCCCACTATTTTATCGAATTCATCCAAAACTCCATCTAGATTGTCTTTTATATCATATCCTGCTTCCCAAAGATGACAGGTATCTAGGCATACTCCTATTTTACTTTTTAGTTCCACGCCTTCTATAATTTCCGCTAATTCTTCGAACTTAGATCCTATTTCTGTACCTTTTCCACTCATACCTTCCAGTAAAACTATGGTAGTTTGGTCCTCGGTCATAATTGTATTTAAAAGCT
>JAAZCH010000218.1 GCA_012513395.1 Tissierellia bacterium | reverse complement strand
TTGTTGCCGTACATTCTAGCTAGTCGCAAATCGTGTACCACTGATATTACGCTGCGATTTTTTTCGGATTTCCACTTGTCAATCAAATTAAAAATAGATTCTTGGTAAACTAGATCTAGATGATTTGTCGGTTCGTCTAATATCATTAGCTTTGGATTTTGCACCAATAATTGAGATAGAAATGCCCTTTGCAATTCTCCTCCGGATAAAGTCAAAATTGAGCGATCTTCAAAATTTTCCATTCCTGTCATAATAAGTGATTCTTTTAAAATATCTTCCTCTTCCAAGGAAGGGCTTCCCAAAATACCTCGAGATCTAGAATAAGCCCCTAATCCTACTACATCCTTGACTTTAAAATCATAGGTTACGTGATGGTTTTGCATCAGCACGCCAATTTCTTTTGCTCGTTCTTTGGATGGCAGCATTTCAATTTCTTTTCCATTTAAAGATATTGAGCCAGTATAGGGAACACTTTGGGCTATGGCATTTGTAATCGTAGTTTTGCCCGCTCCATTTGGACCAATTATCATGAGCCAATCATTTTCATTTATTTCAAAGTTTATATCCTCAAGTATTTTTATCTCAGAAAATGAAACAGATAAGTTTTTTACTTTTAGCATCATTTCACCTTCCTCATAGAATAGTAAATATAAACGAATAATACCGAACCGATAAAAGATGTAATGACACCTATGGGAAGTTCAATTGGGCTCAAAACAGTTCTTGCTATTAAATCTGCAAATAATAAAAACACACTGCCACCTATTGCTGTGACCAAAAGTAGTTTTGAATGGCTAGGTCCTACAAATCTTCTCATAATATGAGGAATAATTAGTCCGACAAATCCTATACTCCCACTAAAAGCTACAGAGACACCGATAATCGCAGAAACGCAAATCATAATAGAAAGCTTCACTCGCCTTACGTCTACTCCTATATGGGCTGCATTTTGTTCACTGATGGCAAAAGCATCTAACTCTTGGGACTTAGAAAGAATAACTGAACCAAAAATTATAAGTACGATAAATATTATTAAAGCTCCCATGTAAGTACTACCTGCTAAACTTCCCATGGACCAAGAAGTGATAGATTCCAACTTATTAGTTGCAAAGACAATAATAAATGATCTTATACTAGAAGCAAACATAGAGTAAATAACACCCAATAGAATAATCGTATTGGTAGTTAGATTGAAATCCAATTTATATGACAATGACAAAATAATTAAAATGGATATAAATGCAAAAAGTATCGCCATTATGACGGTTCCGCCAAAGGGAATGCCAGGAATTCTAATATTGTAAGCTATTGCAATTACTGCACCCAAAGCTGCGCCAGATGTAACTCCAAGGGTTCCACCTTCTGCCAAGGGATTTCGAAGTAGTCCTTGCATCGCTGCACCAGATAATGCCAATGAGGCTCCCACTAGGGCTGTAGTTAAAACCCTGGGAAGCCTCACTGCTAAAATTATAGAAGAAAAAGCAGATGCCATCTCTTCACCCTTTATTTTGGAAAATAGAATTTCAAAAATTTCACCTATTGAAATGTTAACAGAGCCTACTCCTAAACAAATCGCCATGGAAGTTAGGAGTATCGCCGCAAATATTAAATAATGATGAATTTTAAATTTATCTATTTTCTTCATTTCACTCACTTACAAATTCACTTAATGCCTTTGCGCCTTCTATCAGTCTTGGACTTGGTCTGGAAAGACTATCATCAGTTAAATTCAATACCTTTTTATTTTGTACTGCATTTATTCCTTCCCATCCTGTTCTTCCGAGAATTTCATCTACAGGAGTTTCACCTTCAGTAGAGCCCATTGCTATTGTGACTATAAAATCTGGATTTCTTGCAATTACTTCCTCTTCTGAAACTTCAGACCATCCATCTACATCAGAAAAAATATTTTCAAGTCCCAGTAAGCTTCCTATCTCGTCCATAAAAGTTCCATTTCCACCAGTCCAAAGGCCATACTCTAGTGGAGAGATTTCAAAATAAATTTTCTTACCTGCATTTTGCTCTGCAGTTTTTGCCAGTTCTTCAAATTCAGATTTCATCTGAGAAATTAATTCTTGTGAATTATCTTTTAATCCCATAACTTCGCCAACTAAATCAATTGATTTATAAACTTCTTCGATTGTAGCAGCACTAGTTATCACTACATTTATTCCAGCACTTTGTATGGATTCTATTTGTTCTTCAGTTTGTGCCATATCGCTCATCAAAACTAAATCTGGCTCAAGGGCAATTATCTCTTCTGCATTCATATCCCTTCCAGTTGCTACCACTGGCAAATCCAAAACGGATTCTGGATAATCTACATAAGTTCCCCTTCCGATTAAAGTTTCAATTCCGCCAATTGCATTTAATATTTCTGCATCCGATGGTCTAAGTGCTATTACTTTTGTCGGAGTTTTGGAAAAAACAATTTCTCTTCCCATCATATCCGTTACAGTAAACTCTCCATCTTCTTTTACGTCTTCAACTTTCGTCTCGACGGGAGTTTCTGTCGTTTCTTTTACTGGTTCTTGTTTTTGGCATCCTAAAAATATTCCCAATGACAAAACTAAAGCCATTACCAACGCTAATATTTTAACTCTTTTCATTTAATCACTCTCTTTCTTTTTTTATATATACCCAATTAGAATTAATAGAAGTCCTTAGTTTCGTAGCTAAGGACTTCCATTCGCTTATACTCCAACCAGTTAGTTTAGAGGGATACTGGTTATATTCAATTCACGTTCACATTTTACCTAAGTTTTAGGAGGACTTAGGTCTTCGGAGTTCAGCATAAGTTTAATACTTCTTCTGGAAAAAAATATAAAAAGCGCTCCTCTGGGAAAGAAGCGCTAAAATAAACATGTCTACATGCCTCGCACCCAGGAGAATTTCCGTATGTACAGGTCTCCCGACTCAGCTTCACCCTCCAGACGCCTTCCCACGAAAATTCGCAGTGGCAATTGTCCTTCGTCAGCATTACGGTTACTGGGGTAGTTCAAGATTTAAACTCGATTCCCTTCGCATTTAGCTTCAGCACAAAGTGCATACACACGTTATTAAACTAAATTAATAGTATCATAAAGTAAAATATAATTCAATATATTGAGCGGAAAAACATTTCGTAAAAACAGTTACTTTAATAAAATCTCGATTTGAAAAATGAAAAATGCCTATCCAAAGATTCTTGGAAGACAGGCATTTTTGGCTCCTTTATATTTTTAATTCTTTTTTCTTTTCCTCCATTTTTTTTTCGTAAACTTTTTCAAATTCATCCATTAATGCTTCCAATTCTTCAGTTGAGAGAAGTTTTTTTGCTACTTTTGCAAGTTCATCTTCCTCTTCTTCCATATGATGTTCTAACACTTCTTTAAGTACAGCAAATTTTGCATCCCAGGTTTCATTTTCCTCAGAAGTCCTATTTATAATGCTAAACTGATAATTTCCTAAGTGATGCTCTTCAATCATCTCTCTGACAATTTCTAAGTCTTCCCCTTCAGCTTTTTCCTTTAATTTTGGAAAAACTATTTCTTCTTCAGCTAAGTGATGACCGTGAAGATTAGCGTAAAGCTCATAAAAAACTTTTACTTTTTTATTCCCACTTGATTCTTCAACTCGCCCCATAAGTTCTTTAAATTTTTTGTGTTCTTCAACATTGTGATTTATGTAGTTCATGTTTTCCTCCTTTATTTTGTTAGTCATCATTATTATACCATCTTTTCTATGATTAAATCATAAAAAACAAATGGCCTCGTTTATGAAGATTTTTTCTCACCTTCGTCCAATTTTATTATCTATTACTTTTATCGAATTCACAATTATTTCGCTTTAGATTTTATTGTTAAATACAAACTTTGATAGCATTTCAAATTTATTTCAACAGCTTTGTCTTTGATATGTATTTTGAACAAGGGGTATAATATTTATGTACATCCCTAGGAGGTGTCTATGAAAAAGCTAACTAGAAAATTTTTATCCATTTTATTGGTTGTGATAATTCTATTGTCGCCTAGTTTTGTTTTTGCAAGTGAACAGTACCCAGAAGATTACCTATCGATAAGCCCGTGGGCGATTAGAAATTTACATGATGGACAAATGATGGGATTACTTGCTATTACAAATGAAAATCTAACAAAAGACTATACTGATGTAGTTTCCTCTGGAGATATATTGATATTAAATGAAAATCTAAGAACTAAACTGGATGGATTACTGATTGAGAAAAATAAAAATTTTATTCCTGTAGATGTTCCAGACAACTCCACAAGGCTTGCAGTGGTTTTGAGTTTATATAATATTTTAGGCGTATATGACAAATCCATAAACGAGTTTACTGAGCCTATAGATTATCTAGTCGAAAATAATATTCTTTTAGGAAAAGGATCTGAATACAATCTAGATGATTTAGCTACTATGGAAGAAGCTATAACTTTTTATGTTAGAGGAGTAACTAATACATATTACGACAACGACTTAGGCGGGAAAGGCATATTTTATAAGATACAAAACAATGGAAATACGGTTTATTTATTCGGCTCCATTCATGTAGGAGATTTTTCAATGTATCCACTGGAAAAAACTAGAATGGCGGCATTTAATGAATCCGACGTACTTATGGTGGAATTAAATCTATTGGATCCTAAAACTATAGATGAGGTTAACAAATACCAATTTAGAAATGATGGAACAAAACTCGTCGACGATTTAGGTCCTGAATTATACAAGAAAGTAAAAACCATTATGAATGAGTACCAAGTCCCTGAGAAAATTTTAGAAAATATGGAAACCTGGGCGTTATTAAATACGCTTATTACACTTCCCATTCAGCTGGATAATCCACAAACCTCA
Source organism: Tissierellia bacterium (assembly GCA_012513395.1). The sequence continues at coordinate 4,600 of JAAZCH010000218.1, read as the reverse complement.
GCTCTAGGAATTGACAATTATTTTCTAACTCAAGCTGCACTTAATGATATGGAGATAATCCCTTTGGAAACTGTAGAAATGCAGATGAACATACTGAAAGATTACTATTCTAAAAGAAATGAAAATCTTGTTGATGCTATAAAAATCGCATTGGAAGAATTAAAAAGCGAAGACAGCAAAAATAAAATCGTAAGGGAAATTAAAGAATTGCAAAAAATTTGGTCCGAAGGAAGAGAAAAGGACTTGGCTAAATCCTTTAGCGAGGAAGCTAGTTCTCAAGTTTTAGTAAGCACGAGAGATCCTCTAATGGCAGAAAATATAAAAAATCTTCTAGAAAAGAACACGAATAAAACTTATTTTGTAGTTGTAGGCGCTGGTCATTATGCTCCTGAGAATTCTATCTTGTATTATTTAGAAAAAAGCGGATTTGAAGTAGAGAATTTAAATGATTAATTAGTCTATATGAAAATAAAATTCTGTCATATTTTCTTAAAATATTAATAACTCTAATCAATATATTTTCTAATAGGAGTTTGTGATTTCACTTTTGAATCGATAGTTTTTTTGATATAATTGATGTAACTACTTTAAATGAATAAAAATTTAAAGTAATTATTAAAAGGAGGTCGTTTATGAATTTAGTTGAACAACATTTTACTAAGCAGAAAATGATGCGAACTGTTTTGAAGGCTTTATTAGTTATTTTAATAGCATCAGTTTACTTTAATGGACTTAGGGTACTGCTTTTGACAGCTGTTAACGTAATATTTGCTATACTAACAGAATACTTATTTGAAACCAAGATTTTAAAAAGGAAGAAGGTTTCAGAAGCTGTTTTAGTTACAGCAGTTCTGTATACCATGACTTTGCCAGTGGCTCTCCCTCTTTGGATGAGTGTCATAGGAATAGTATTTGGTGTATTTTTTGGCAAAATGGTATTTGGAGGATTTGGTAAAAATATTTTTAATCCAGCAATTGTGGGAAGATGCTTTGTTTACATAAATTTTCCAGAGCCTTTAACAATTCATTGGAACCAAGTTCCATCACTTTCTGATTTTCCAGGTGGATTTTCTACATGGTTATTCCCTGAAATTGATGCAGTAGCAACTGCAACGCCACTTCTAGCATTTAGAAGCGAAGGTGCAATCCCAAATATCATAGAATTACTTATTGGCAATGTACCAGGTGTAATTGGCGAAGCTAGCAAAATTTTAATTATACTTTGTGCAATTTATTTGATTTACACTAAGGTGGCATCATGGCAAATAATGGCAGGATGTATAATTGGATTCGCAGGAATCTCCTTGGCATTTAATGTCATGGGTGTAGATGCTGTGCCAAATCCTATAATCGGAATGTTATCTGGTGGATTTTTATTTGGAACAGTTTTTATGGCCACAGATCCTATAAGTGCCGCAAAAACTCCTGAGGGTAAGTGGATTTTCGGTATCATCATTGGAGCTGTTACCGTTATTATTCGAGGATTTGCCCTGTTCTCAGGGGGAGTAATGTTTGCCATTTTAATTGGAAATACTTTCGCGCCTATTATCGATTATGCAATAAATGCTCAAAAGAAAAAGGCAAAAGCTAAAAGCGAGGTGGCTAAGGCATGAATAAAAAATCTTTATCTTATCCAATCGTATTCATGGTAGGTATTGCTGCAATATTTACTCTATTGCTAGCTTTTTTAAACGAATCTACTTTAGCAATGGTTCAAGAAAACGAAAATTTGGATCTCAGGAGAAAAATTCTATATGTCTTCGATTTGTATGATAAAAACACTACAGACGATGAGGTAACCAGAGTATTCGATGAAAGAATTTCTGAGGAAAAAAATTCTGCTGACGAATCCATATATATACTTAAAGAAGGGTCTGAGACAGTAGCTTATGCAGTCCCCTTCAATGGACCTGGACTTTGGGGTTCTATAACTGGCTACATTGGAATAAATAGGGAATTAAATAAAATCACCGGAATAGAATTTATTACACAAAATGAAACTCCTGGTTTAGGTGGTAGAATTTCTGAAGCTCCATACAAAGAACAATTTAGAGGAGTAGAAATTTCTGATTCAACTAGCGAATACATTATCAGTAAGCCTGCACCTGGCGGAAATATTGACACTATTGCAGGCGCTACCCAAACCTCTACTTTCGTTCAAAATATGATAAATGATGGACTTAAAAGATTTATAGAAGGGGGTGGGCTAGATGGCTAAAAATGCAAAACGCAATAAAATAATTAGAGATGGAGTTTTAGATGACAATCCTATTATTTATCAAGTTATAGGAATTTGTTCTGCGTTAGCTGTTACGAACTTGATGCTCAACTCATTGATTATGGGTGTGGCTCTCATCTTCGTTACTGCTTTGTCCTCTTTCACTATATCACTTATAAGAGAATGGACCCCAAGTCATATTCGTATGATGGTACAAGTATTAATTATTTCAGCATATGTAATCCTGGTAGACATTTTCTTAAAAGCTTATATGCCTGAAATGTCCACGGCATTAGGTCCATATGTTGGACTGATAATCACAAACTGTATTATAATGGGTAGAGCTGAAGCTTTTGCAATATCCAATGGACCTCTCGATTCCTTAATAGATGGCGCTGCAGCTGGCTTAGGTTATACAATAGTATTACTTGCCATTGCAGTTATTAGGGAAATTTTGGGATTTGGAAGTGTGTTTGGCTTTAGAATAATGCCAGCAGGATGGACTGCTTGGACATTGATGATAATGCCACCAGGAGCGTTTTTTATCCTAGCAATTTTCATGTGGATTGCTACTAATAAAAAGTTGAAAAAAGAGGAGGCTAAAAAATGACAGATATACACCCAATGGTAATATTTTTCGCATCAATCTTCACGAGTAATATGATTTTTTCTAATTTCCTTGGAATGTGCTCCTTCATAGCAGTATCAAAGGAAATTGAAACTGCAACTGGTTTAGGAATTGCTGTTACCTTTGTATTAGCAATTACCACAGTTTTAAATTACTTTGTGTACCATTATGTATTGATTCCATTTGGATTAGATTACCTACGTTTTATTATTTTTATATTAGTTATAGCTGCCTTTGTTCAATTTTTGGAAATGGTTTTAGAAAGATATTTTGAAAATCTTTATTATGCACTGGGAATATTTCTTCCCCTTATTACAGTAAACTGTGCAATTCTAGGAGTTTCGTTGTTTATGGTAATAAGAAATTACAACTTTATCCAAACCGCTTTCTTCGGACTAGGCTCTGGATTAGGATGGGCTCTTGCTATTATTTCCATGGCTGGAATTAGATCTAGAATAAATGAAGATGCACTCCCCTTGGGATTAGGTGGTCCTGCTATAACATTGATAATTACAGGCATTATGGCGATGGCATTTATCGGATTTTCCGGAATCGTGCAGATATCATAAGGAGGAAGATATGACAATATTAACAACTGTTGCAATTGTCTCCTTAATATCTGGAGTGTTGGCACTTATACTTACCTTTGCTGACAAGTACATCGCTGATTACGGAGAAGTTCAACTGACGATTAATGAGGACAAACAATTTACAATCGAGGGAGGAAAATCACTTTTATCTACCTTGATGAATGAAAAAATCTTTATTCCCTCAGCATGTGGAGGTAAAGGTACTTGCGGATATTGCAAGGTTACAGTTTTGGAAGGTGGAGGACCTGTACTAGCTACAGAACTTCCTTGGTTGACCAAAGAAGAAATTGAAAACAACGTGAGACTTTCATGTCAATGTAAAGTTAAGCAAGATATTATTATTGAAATCCCTGAGGAATTATTTAATGTTAAAGAATACGATGCTGTTGTTGAGAAAATAACAGACGTTACTCCAACCATTAAAAGAGTTCGATTTAAACTACCTGAAGGTGAACACTTGGACTTCAAACCAGGACAATATATCCAAATCAAAGCCCCTGTTTACGAAGGAAATGATGAAGAAATTTTTAGAGCATATTCTATAGCATCTTCTGCAACAGATACAGGATATGTAGAACTATTTATAGGATTCACTGGTGGTATTGCTACGACATATGTGCACAAATTTTTAAAAGAAGGCGACGTAGTTAATCTTAACGGACCTTACGGCGACTTCTATTATAAGGAAGATGACGGTGGAGATATGCTCATGGTAGCAGCCGGAACCGGTATGGCGCCGATCTTTTCCATACTCAATCATATGAAAGACAATAATATCCAAAGAAAAGCTAGATTCTTCTTTGGAGCTAAAACTCCCGAGGATTTATTTGTAGTCGAAGAACTGGAGCAATTTGAAAAAGATTTATTTGACTTCAAGTTTATGCCTACCCTATCTCGTGTAACAGACGAAATGAATTGGAAAGGCGATGTAGGTAGAGTAAATAACTCTATAGAAAAATATGTAGAGCAAGATGGAAACTATACTGCATATCTATGCGGAAGTCCTGTAATGATAGATTCAATCGTAGAATCTTTAAAAGCAAAAGGAATCCCAGAAGAAAATATTTACTTCGACGCATTTTAAAATTAATTTACAAAAGCCTTTGATCGGAATTATAATTTCCAAGTCCAAGGCTTTTTACTTGCAAATGTTTATACTTGAAC
>JAAZCH010000030.1 GCA_012513395.1 Tissierellia bacterium | reverse complement strand
TCAGGTTGTTGACAAAATCAAATTTGTCACAACCTTTTTCTTTTGTCTAAAGTTATCCACGGGAAAAGTATTTCTGGCTTGTATATGCCAAAAATGGTATAATACTGGTATAGAAATGAGTGATCTTAAATGATAACTAAAAATGAAAATATAGGTAAATTTAATATTATATTATCTACTCTTGAGGACCTAGTTCCAGAAGATCATATAATAAGAAAATATGACAAAGCTATTGATTGGAGATTTATTTATCCCATAGTTGAACCTCTTTACAGTTCAAGTGTAGGTAGGCCTTCAATTGATCCTATTGTATTATTCAAATTAGTATTATTAAATTACTTAGAAGGAATTCATTCTTTAAGAAAGACATGTGAACGTTGTAAAACTGATGTAGCATATAGATGGTTTTTAAGAATAAACTTTGATGATAAAATACCAGATCATTCAACTTTCTCACAAAACTTAAGTAGAAAGTTTTTGGGTACTGACGTTTTTGATAAGATATTTCATAAAATATTAGTTGAATGTTATAAATGTGGATTCATAGATAATGAGAACGTATTTGGGGATGGAACTCATGTAAAAGCTTCTGCCAATAAAAAGAAACATTTAAATAAAGTTGTTAAAGAAACTGAGAAGATTTATAAAGAAGATTTAACTAAAGATATTAATAGCGATCGTATTGAACATGGTAAGAAGCCATTTAAAGATGATGATAATGATGATGACCCAAACTCAAATAACACTGATAATTCAGCAAATGATGAATTAACTAAATCAGCTGATTTAGATGAAATAATTGATAGTAATGATGATTCAGTAGTCAAATTTGATAAGGAAACTGGAGAAATCATTGAAAAAAGCTCTAAAATTAAGTATAAAAATATAAAAGAATCTACTACTGACCCGGATTCAGGATTTTATCACAAAGGTGAACATGAGAAAATATTTGCTTACAGTACCTCTGCTTTTTGTGATAAAAATGGTTTTATTTTAGATTATTACATTACTTCAGGAAACATACATGATTCAGTTTCATTCTATGGTCTTTATGAGAAGTTTAAGAAATCATTTTTATTTGAAAGCACAAATCAATTTGTACTTGATGCAGGGTATGCTGCTCCATCAATAGAAAAAACTATAATAGATGATGATAAAAATATACTAGTTCCATATGTAAGGCCAAAAACTAAAGAAGGTTTCTTTAAGAAATATGATTTTATATATGATGAATACAACGATGCTTACATTTGTCCTAACAATGAAATGCTTCATTATTCAACTACAAATAGAGATGGATACAGAGAATATAAATCGGATATATCAAAATGTTCTACCTGCCCTATGAAACAACAATGCACAAATAGTAAGAATAGCCAAAAGGTAGTTACACAACACATTTGGAATAATTATCAAGAGAAAGCACTTGATAATAGATTTAAGATTGGAAATAAAGAGATCTATAATTTAAGAAAAGAGACCATTGAACGTTGTTTTGCTGATGGTAAAGAAAACTTTGGACTTAGATATACTAGATATCGTGGGATTAAGCGTGTGACTCAAAGTCTCGCGCTCCTTTTGAGCTGCATGAATTTCAAAAGATTAGCTAAATGGAAAGTAATGGCATAGAAATATGCCTTTATTTTTTTTCTATAATCAATAATCAGTCATAAAATAAAATAAAAAGGCACCTCTAAAACCATTCTTGGTTTTAAAAGTACCTTTTGTCAACAATCTGAGACT
>JAAZCH010000217.1 GCA_012513395.1 Tissierellia bacterium | reverse complement strand
GTTTTACTATTTGTCATTTTCATTTTCTCTCTGAATAAGGCTAGTTCTTCATCATTCAGGTAGATTTTTAATTGATTTTTTCGTCTTCTATTTTCCATTTCTTACTCCTGTTTTTTGTATTTTCGGGGTATTAGGGTGCTCCCTAACAAGTTAAAATTGAATAAAAAAAGAAGCAGTCCGAGTTGGTCTGCTTCATCAATTTTTCGTCAATGGGTACTCATTGACTGTGCTTGCTACTAAATATAAACGTGTAGAAAGCGTTAAGCTAAATTATTGTTCTTTAATTATGATTTTTTCTATTATATTTTTGAACTCTATTAGTTCTGACGCTTTTATATAATAACCTAAATTGGTCATCAAGGAAGTTTTGCTTATAATTTTTTGTTGAGTAGGTATATCAATAATTGATATCTCACCTTGAGTATTTATAGTGGGGCCTGCAAATAATATACCTAAGAAAATTAGTCTACTATTTCCAATGTAAATACTTCCTTTTTTGTCTCTGTATGAACCTTCATTTAAGATATAAATAGGCGAGCCAGATGAGCCAGGAAAGGCAGCAATGTCAGCTAAAGCGATTCCTTTTTCATTAAAATCAAAAGCAGGATGAGAAGCGGTGAACCCTTTTCGAAATATTGGATAATTATTTTGTTTATCCCAAAGTCCAATTGGATATCCAATCATTACTATTTCTTCTAATGCAGATAATTCACTTAGTGTTTTTTCAGTGGGTATTAGGCTTTCATCGTTTGCAATGTAGAAGACTTGGCTACCAGTTCTGTTTCTTACTTCTTCAAAAACAGGGTTTATGAATGTAAAACATAAATCTTTATTTGAGTGAAATATCCAATTCGTTTGTAATGTTATTTCATAATTTCTATAGCTCCCACCGTTATCATCAAGTAAATGTAAGAAAAATTTTACTGTTTCATTTTCGTTATAGTTTACAACGTGTTTATTAGTGACAAGAATAGGAACTGTCAGTTCATTTATTTTAAAATTAAAGAAAAAACCAGTGCCTGATCCGATATTTGTTTCTAATCTTACTGTATTGAACATTAATTGCTCTGTAATACTCTCTGGCTTCATTTTACCTCCATGTTTTCATAATTTAATACCGTTATCCCTTGTAAAAATTATCTATATAATAATTTGCAATCTTCTCCATGAGATAATCATGCATCTCAAGTATCTCATCGTTTTCTTCTTTTTCCAGATTTCCTTGACGTAATTCATTTTCTAAAGTGTCTAGTTTATCTGAAATTACCAGGTATGATTCTACATAAGAATCTATTTTTCCATCGCTTATTTTTGTTTTTATAGCTTCTAAATCTATCATGACTTTTCCTTTCATTAAGTTCTTTTTGGGGGGGAGATTATCGACACTTTAATAATATCAAATAACATCTAACGAGATGTCCCAAAATTGTTTTAAAAACTAAACATCTCTAGAAAAGATCATGTTAACTTAACTAAAATAATTCATGATTTGAGTTATCCGTTCCATCAATTTCAGAAAAGAATTTGCTGTCATAACACACATCTAATCGATTGATAGGGTAGCCCATTCGATACATTTCATTGAGTTTAAAGAACATCAAATTGATATTTACGTTAAAAATACTGGCTAGCTCTTCATAGCATTTACCTTCCTGTATATACTCAATTAATTCATTATCATCGATAAGTAAATG
>JAAZCH010000005.1 GCA_012513395.1 Tissierellia bacterium | reverse complement strand
TTTAATACCAGTAACGATGGTATAGTTGTATTTTTGCCATTGGAAAAAGAAGATGTTAAGGAGCTAGTAAAAAAATTAGATAAAAAATTCAATTCTGAATTCCCGCAAATTAAATTTGGGATTTCACTTAAAAAAGATAATTTTAAAGAATTACAAACTGCTCTTGACGAATCAAAACAAATAGCTAAAATTGCAAATGAAAAAATATCATTTTTGGAAGATCTGCCTGGAGAAAGATTTTTATTAGATATTTCAGAAAATGAAGTAATTAAGAAATATTTTAAAAATATAATCAATAGCATAAAATCCTATGATGAAGAACATGGTACAGAATTATTAAAAACATTAAGCACTTATGTTGCCAATGATTTAAAAAGACAAAAAACTGCTGAAATCATGCATATTCATATAGAGACTTTAAGATATAGACTAAATAAAGTGGAAGAACTTACAAATTTAGATTTAAATAACAGCAAGGATCTTATGAAGATTTTAATAGCTAATGAACTCAATATATATTTATAATAAAAGAGATGAAACTATGACTTCTCATAAAAATGAGAAGTTTTTTTCTGTTTATCTCCTATATTATTATAAAATCTATTTTAATATAATTAATGAAATGGGGGATATGAATTGGATAGAAAAGTAAAAAGAGTGTCAGCTTTAGAACCCTCTATTTTGATAATAGGGAGTTTACTTGCGGCTTTGTCTGCTATAATTTGTATGCAAATTATAGGCAAAGTAGGAGTGACGCCTAATACTTCGTTAATAGGGGCAATAGTTGCCATGATTATTGCAAGAGTTCCTTTAGAGATATTTTCAAGCTTTAAGTCTTTAGAGAGGCAAAACTTACTACAGACATCAGTATCTAGTGCAGGCTTTTCTGCTGCTAATTGTGCATTTTTATCTTTTGGAATTTTTTACATAATGGGCGAGACTCGATTTTTATTACCTATGGCAATTGGTGTTGTCATGGGCGTGGTTGTTTCAATTCAAGTATTGGGGAATATTTTTGATTCTAAGATATTTCCTGCCCAAGAAGCCTGGCCTCCAGGTGTTGCTACTTCAAATACGATATTAGCAGGGGACCAAGGTGGAGAAAAAGGCAAAAGATTAATCCAAGGATTGGTAATTGGTGGATTTGCAAGTTACTTAGGAATTCCCGCAGCAGGAATTGGAATAGTATTCATTGCAAATATATATTCTATGGTTGCTTTAGGCACGGGATTATTACTTCGTGGATATTCAACTTCAATATTTAGTATGGACTTAGGCAGTACATACATACCCCATGGAATTATGATTGGAGCGGGCTTAATGGCTTTAATCCAGTCTATTATAGTAATAACAAAAAAAGATACTAATAACAAAAAGAGTTTTAATTTAACAGTAAGCGACAGTAGAACAAAAATAATTTTACTAAGATCAATTTTGGTGTACATCATTTGTTCAATTGTATTAGCGTTGATAACTGGCGTGAATCAGAGAATGGTGATGTCAAAAGTAATATTGTGGATAATATGGTCTACTGTATCGGCTACATCTACTATGTTGTTGGTGGGCATGGCTGCTATGCATTCTGGTTGGTTTCCTGCCTTTGCAATAACTACGATATTTATGACTATTGGAATTTTTCTAGGTTTTGACGCTATATCTTTAGCTGTTTTAACAGGATTTATTTCTTCTGTTGGTCCGTGTTTTGCTGATATGGGCTATGATTTAAAGTCTGGATGGATTTTAAGAGGAAATGGAGAAGATGTCAATCGGGAAATTCATGGTAGGAAACAGCAAGTAATTAGTGAGACAATTGGAGGATTAATAGGCATAGGTGTTGCATTATTTACTATGAATATTTACTTTAATAACAATATTATTCCTCCTGTTAGTAGAGTATTTGCAACAACTGTACAAGCTTCAGCAGGTACATCTCTAATAAGTACCCTTATAATTTGGGCTATCCCAGGATTGATTTTACAATTAATCGGAGGAAATTCTAATATGCTAGGTGTACTGTTCGCCACCGGACTTTTAATAGACAATCCTATATACGGAATTGGAGTTCTAATTGCTGTAATAGTAAGAATTATTTTTGGAAATAAATTTATGGAAATTAGAGATGCAGGATTAATAGCTGGAGATGGATTATATGGATTTTTCTCTACACTATTCCAAGCGATTTTCTAAAAACCAAATAATATACCGCCTTAAATGGCAAGACTAATATGTTAATAAGGGCCACTCCTATCAAGATGCAAGCTAGTAACGACGACTTAACATCAGAATTATATTTTGACGAAGTTGAGAATGGATTAAGTTCTTGTGCTATCAAGTAAATGTCTTTAAACCCCAATGAGATGAATGATAGCATAAATCTACCCCCAGAAACTAATTTTCACCCCAATGGAATTAGTTGAACTAAGGAAATGAAATTCTCAGATACCCCAATCACTTCATTGTGGAGTCAATGTCGAATAATGGCTGTTACAATTTGTTTCCCTTATACAAATTGTAGCTA
>JAAZCH010000216.1 GCA_012513395.1 Tissierellia bacterium | reverse complement strand
GTACACGATTTGCGACTAGCTAGAATGTACGGCAACAAAGCCCTTCTTTTAAAAGATGGAAAGGTATTTTCTTTCGGAGTCATCGAAGATGTTATGACAAGGGAGAATTTAAAAGAAGTTTATAATTTTGACGTGTATGAATGGATGAATCGTTTAAACGAAAATTGGAGAGAATAATTATTAATTAGTAGATAGTAATTAGTAGAGAGCTTTCGGCTATACACGACATGTTATTCTCTAAAAAATATTGTCAAGATTTCTCTGAATATTTTTTCTATTATAAAATTAGAAGGATTTAATACACTAAGCATGGGCGTAGCCATCTGTACTTTGTCATCTGTAATCTGCACGAAATGCAGGCTTGCTTATTTGTTAAAAAACTGATAATATATAAATCGTAATAAATGAATCCGAGCAATTTTTCCTAAAGGATATCCCATGGAAACTTTGCCGAAAGCCAAAAGGCTTGCAGGGTTATCGGAGAAATCTGATGGCCTTCCGCATTGAAAAGGACAGCATTTGTATACGATTCTTTCGTAGTTGTTTTGTTGTCCAAAACAACTTTTTTTATTGGAGGAAAGAAATGATAAAGAAAATTGCATTAATTGGAATGGCAGTGTTACTTACTTTTGTAGGAGTTGGTTGTGACAAAAAAGAATCTGCTCCAGAGGTAGTAGAGGAGACAGAATTGATAGTATTTGCAGCAGCATCTATGACAGAAACCATGGAACAAATTAAATCCCTTTATGAGTCAGAAAATGAAAATCTAAAAGTCATTTACACTTTCGATTCATCTGGAACACTCAAGACGCAAATTGACGAAGGTGCAGATTGCGACATATTTATTTCTGCAGCTCAAAAACAAATGAACGCATTGGATCCAGAAAAGGGAACTGTAGAAGGTTCATCTCCAATCGACAGCGCAACTAGAATAGACTTACTTGAAAATAAAGTTACTCTAGCTGTTACAGAAGGAAATCCAAAGGGAATTTCTGCTTTTGAAGAGATTGGAACTGACAAGATAGAAACTATCGCCCTTGGAAATGCAGACGTGCCTGTTGGACAATATTCTGAAGAACTTCTTAAGAATTTAGGTATTTGGGATGAGATTCAACCTAAAATTACTTTTGGCTCAAATGTAAAAGAAGTAACTACTTGGGTATCGGAAGCAGTTGTGGATTGTGGAATTATTTACGCAACTGATGCGTATTCAGCTGGCCTGGAAGTAGTTGCAGAAGCTGACGATTCTATGCTAGAAAACAAAGTAATTTACCCAGCAGCAATTTTAGAAAATAGTAAAAACAAAGACGAAGCACAAAAATTCTTAGACTTCTTACAAGGTGAAGAAGCTAGTAAAATATTTGAATCAGTTGGATTTGCATCTGTAAAATAGGAGTGGCATATGGACTTTTATCCTCTTTATAATTCAATACGAATAGCATTGATATCTTCTGTAGTTACATTTTTTCTAGGGATATTTTTTGCATACTATATAAAGAGAATGCCAGGAACAATTAAAGGGGTATTGGATGTGGTTTTGACATTACCCCTTGTTTTGCCTCCTACTGTTATAGGTTTTTTTATTTTAAAAATGCTAGGACCTAATAGCAACTTCGGAGCATTTTGGATAAAAAATTTCAATACATCTCTGGTGATGAAGTGGTACTCTGCAATATTTGCAACTATTATCGTGACTTTTCCGCTAATGTACCGAACTGTTAGAGGAGCTTTTGAATCCTTTGACGAAAATTTAAAATACGCGGCGCAAACTTTGGGCAAGGGAAATACGTGGATATTTTGGAGAATAATTATGCCAAATTGTAGACAAGGTGTTCTGGCTGGATTGGTTTTGAGTTTTGCAAGAGCTTTGGGCGAGTATGGAGCAACTAATATGGTTTCTGGCTACACTCCGGGACGAACTGCTACGATTTCTACAACAGTATACCAACTTTGGAGAACTGGTGAAGATATGCTGGCATACAAATGGGTTTTTATAAATATCGCCATTTCCTTTACAGTCCTAGTAATTATTAATATTTTAGAAAACCAAAACAAAAAAACTAAACAAAAAACAAGTGAGTCATAATATGTTATACGTAGATATTTATAAAGATTTTGGAGATTTTAAACTAAATGTAAAATTCGAATCTGGTGGTGATGTTACAGGACTTTTAGGAGCATCTGGTAGTGGTAAGAGTCTGACGTTAAAGTGTATCGCCGGAATAGAAACGCCTGATCGAGGACAAATTCTCTTAAACGATAGAATTTTATTTGATTCGCAAAAGAAGATTAATTTAAAACCCCAAGAGAGAAGAGTGGGTTACTTGTTTCAGGACTATGCACTTTTTCCCAATATGAGTGTAGTAGAAAATATCAAGACAGGAATAAAATCTGGAAATAAAAGTGAAATTATTAAAAAAATTATCCAAGAGATGAAGCTAAATGGTTTGGAAGAAAAAAAGCCAATTCACTTATCTGGTGGAGAAAAACAAAGAACGGCACTAGCTAGAATTTTGGTTAACGAGCCAGAAATTCTATTACTAGACGAACCATTTTCAGCTCTAGACGAGTATCTGAAGTGGAAGATAGAAATTGAAGTAAAAGAAATTATCGACAGATATAAAATACCATCTGTATTTGTATCCCACAGCAGGGACGAAGTTTTTAGAATTTGCGACTCTATTGTAGTTATGACAGACGGAATTTCTGAAGAAAAACAAATTACTAAGGATTTATTCAAAAACCCCAAGACTTACGCTTCGGCACAGATTTCTGGTTGCAAAAACTATTCTGAGATAGAAATTATAGATAAAAATAAAATACTGGCAAAAAACTGGGGGATAGAATTGTCTATTGACGATCTTTCTAATTGCGAATTAATCGGCGTTAGAAGTCATTATATAGAGATAACAGAAAATCCTAAGGAAAAAAATACATATCCATTGTTAATTGACAAAGTCATTGAAGAATTATTTTCAGTAGCATTAATGGTAAGTAGTGAAAATAAATTAGGATATGATAAAATAAGAATCGATATTGACAAAAATAGATGGAAAGAATTGGAAGGAAAAGAAAACTTATATTTTAGAATAAAGCCTGAAAATATAATGTTATTAGAAAAATAAATTATGAATAAATATGATCAAATTCATCCTGATGAAGGAATAGAAATCCTATTAAATTTAAAAACCGAATTAAAAATTGAAAGTGTATCCATAAGAGATGGGCTGAATAGAGTAGTTGCAGAAAATATAACTGCTAAATTTGATGTACCGAATTTTGACAAATCTCCTTACGATGGCTATTCCTTTAGAGGAGAAGATACACAAAATGCAACAAGGGAAAATCCAGTTATATTAAAAATTGTAGAAGAAATTCCTGCAGGGCACTATCCACAAAAAGTCATTCACAAAGGTGAGGCTGCAAAAATTCTAACTGGTGGCGCAGTTCCCAAAGGTGCAAATGTAAATTTAAAATTTGAAGACACGGAGTTCACTGGCGAATACGTAAAAATATTTTCCCCAGTGAAAGCTAACAAAGACATAATTAAAGCTGGAGAAGACACTCAAAAAGGCAGTGTACTTGTAGAGAAGGGTGACGTTTTAACTCCAGGGATTTTGGGACAGCTATCATCTCAAGGGATTGAATTTGTAAATGTATATAAAAAACCCTTAATTGGAATTGGAGTTACGGGAAGTGAATTGTTAAATTCTAGAGAAGAATTGGCTCCGGGAAAGATTTTTGAAACTAATTCAATTACATTCAAAGGTATTTTTGAAAATCTAGGATTTGATGTAAAAATTTATGACATAATTCCCGACGAAGAAGAAAAAATTAGAGAATTTATAGAAAAAGCTATAGACGAAGTAGATGTTTTAGTCACTACTGGCGGAGCGTCTGTGGGTGATTACGATTATGCGGTTTCTACTGTAGAAGATTTAGGTGGAGAGATACTATTTTGGAAGACAGCCATGAAACCAGGTGGATCCATAGTGGCATCTAGATATAAAGATAAAACTATTTTAGGATTGTCAGGAAATCCTGGGGCTGCAATACTAGGAATGTATAGAGTATGCCTTCCATATCTAAAAAAAATCTTAGGCAGACGGGAATTATATTCTAAACAAATTGACGTGATTTTAAAAGAAGACGTAAATAAAAAATCCCCAAGAGTTAGAATTTTAAGAGGACAATTGGAATTTATTGATGGTAAAGTATATTTCGCTGAAAAAACTTTCCAAGGAAATGGAATTTTGTCTTCGTTTATTGATTGTGACTCTTTTGCTGAAATTCCAGGAGGTAGCGGTGAGGTAAAGGCGGGCACAATTTTAAAAGCTTATAGAGTCGGAAGTATATTTGGGAGCATTGGAGAATAATGAAAGATCAATACAATCGAGAAATTTCATATATGAGAATTTCTGTCACAGATAGATGCAATTATAGATGTGAATACTGCATGCCTGAAGGAGGTGTAGATAAGTGTGAACATGACGAAATAATTTCCTTAGAAGAAATAGTGAGAATTGTAAAATCTGCTGCGAAATTTGGAATAAAAAAAATTCGCATAACTGGCGGAGAACCTTTGGTGCGAAAGGGCATTGTCCATCTTTGTGAAGAGATAGGAAAAATTTCTGGAATAGAAGAAATCTGTATAACTACCAATGGCTCTTTATTAAAAGATATAGCAAAGGATTTAAAAGCTGCTGGAGTTAATCGAATAAATTTTAGTTTGGACACTTTAGATCCAGAAAAATACAAACAAATTACTAGATGGGGCAATTTAGAAAAGACTTTAGAAGGAATAAAAGCTGCTATCGATTTGGGATTTAAAATAAAAATAAACTCTGTCTTAATCGGTGGATTTAACGAAGAAGACGTAGTAAAACTTATAGATTTGACAAAGGACAATGACATACAAGTTCGCTTTATAGAGCTTATGAAAATTGGCGAGACAAGGAATTGGGACGAAAGTTCATTTATTTCCAACACAAAAGTTTTGGAACTTGTGCCAGAGTTGGAAGAATACGGCGTACAAGGTGTGGCTAAAACTTACAAGATTCCTGGGCACAAAGGCACTGTAGGATTAATAAGTCCAGTGAGTTCTTGTTTTTGTGAAGCGTGTAATAGGATTCGATTGACATCAGATGGGAAATTAAAATCCTGCCTTCACTCTAAAGGGGAAATTGATTTGAACAATTTGTCAGATTTGGAACTAGATGAAAAAATGCAACAGGCAATTTATGAAAAACCTAAGAGCCATCATCTCGATGAAGGTTATACTGAAACAGATAGAAGTATGAATAGGATAGGAGGCTAGAATGAAAGAAAAAATATTGACACATCTAAATGAAAAGGGCAGAGCCAAGATGGTAGATGTCAGCGAAAAAGACAAAACCACAAGAGTGGCTGTAGCATCGGGAAAAGTTATTTTAAACGAAGAAACTTTTAATCTAGTCGTAAACCAAGGTATAAAAAAGGGTGACGTCCTATCCGTAGCACAAGTTGCAGGAATTATGGGAGCGAAAAAGACATGGGATTTGATTCCTATGTGCCATCCCATTTCTATAACGGGAGCAGATATAGACTTTATTTTAAATGATGAAGAATTTACGATAGAAATAATTGCGAAAGTAAAAGTTAAAGGTGAGACAGGTGTGGAGATGGAAGCCTTAACGGCGGTATCTATGGCAGCACTAACTATTTACGATATGTGCAAAGCGGTTCAAAGAGATATAATTATTGAAGAAATTAAATTGCTAGAAAAAACTGGCGGAGTCAGCGGTGACTATAAATGGGAGGAAAAATGAGAGTAGTATCTGTAAGCATTAGCGAAGAAAAGGGCACGAAGAAAAAGCCTGTAGATTTTGTGGAGTTAAAAGTGGACCATGGAATTGTGGGGGATGCCCACGCAGGAGATTGGCATAGACAAGTGAGTTTACTTGGTGTAGAAAGTTTAGAAAAAATGAAAGACGCCATGCCTGATTTAAGTTCTGGAGATTTTGCAGAAAATATTATGACAGAAGGCTTAACACTTTATGAACTTCCCATAGGAACCATGTTACAAGTTGGAGAAACTAAACTGGAAGTTACCCAAATTGGCAAAGAATGCCACGGCGGTTGCGAAATCAGAAGAATCACAGGAGATTGCGTTATGCCTAGAGAAGGAATTTTTGCCATAGTAAAAACAGAAGGAAAAGTATTTCCAAATGACGAAATCAAAATTTTAAAAGGTAATTCAAATGATTAAAAAAATAAAAGTAGAAGATGCTGTTGGTGAGCCTCTACTCCATGATATCACTGGAATTTTAGAAAATGGATTCAAAGGCGTAATGTTTAAAAGAAATCAAATTATCCAAGAAGAAGATATTGAAGTTTTAAAAAATATCGGGAAAGATCACATTTACGTTGGAGAATTAGAAGCAGATGAAGTCCATGAAGAAGATGCCATTATGGAACTCATTCCAGAAATTGTAGGAGATAATATAAACTTCAGCTCACCATCAGAAGGAAAGATAACCTTAACGAGTAAAATAGACGGATTATTTGTAATCAACCGAGAAGGACTTAAAGAAATAAACTCCATCGGGTCTTATACTTTGGCTACGATACCTTCATACACCGAGGTGAATTCTGGTGACAAACTAGTTGGAGCAAGAATAATTCCTTTATACACTAAAAGGGAAGAAGTAGAAGTTGCAAAAGCAGTTGGAAAGGATTTTTTTCCAGTCTTTGAAGTAAAAGAATTTAAAAAATTAAAAGTAGGCACGATTATAACAGGAGATGAAGTCTATTACGGCAGAATAAAGGATTTGTTTGAAGGAGTTTTAAGGGATAAATTTGAAAAATATAATCCGGAAATTTTAGGATTTACAAAATGCCCAGACGATTTAGAAAAAATTAGTGAAGCTTTGGATGAATTTTTGGACAAGGGAGCAGATTTAGTAATATTTACTGGGGGTATGAGTGTAGATCCAGATGACTTAACGCCCACTGCTATAAGAAATTCAGGTGCAGAAATGATTACCCAAGGTGTACCCATGCAACCTGGAAATATGTTGACAGTTGGAAAACTTGACAAAACTTATTTAATGGGAGTTCCAGGCGCGTCGATTCATGCACCAGTTACCAGTTTTGATGTTTTTCTGCCTAGAGTATTTGCAGGTTTGGAACTAGAAAAAGCTGATTTTGTAGAAGTGGGAGAAGGTGGACTTTGTATTAATTGCAAAGTTTGTCATTATCCAATATGTTATTTCGGAGCGTAATATGAAAAATAAATATTTAGTAGGAATTCTTACTATCTCTGATAGATCTTCTAGAGGAGAAAGGGAGGACTTAGGTGGTCCGCTTTTAAAAGAATTGATAGAAGAAGTAGGATTCGAAGTGGTAAAAGCTTCAATCGTTCCAGACGAAAAAGACGAAATAATAAATGAACTGAAATCCATGTCAGATGACGAGTCAATTGCCCTGATATTAACCACAGGCGGAACGGGATTTTCCCCAAGGGATATAACACCGGAAGCTACCATAGAAGTTTGCGAGAGACTTATACCGGGAATTCCCGAAGCCATGCGAGCTTACAGTGCGAAAATTACTAATAGAGCATATTTGTCCAGAGCCCAAGCAGGAATAAGGAAGAAATCATTGATAATAAATTTCCCCGGTAGCCCAAAGGCGATAAAAGAAAATTTGGAAGCAGTTTTACCATTTTTGGAACACGGCTTGGAAATGCTAAGAGGTGGGACGGCAGATTGTGCTAAAGCACCTTCGGTGCAGTTAAAAGTTTAAAGTTAAAAGTGAAAAGTTTGCTTTCGGCTAGATTAGGCGAATAGAAAACGTCTCGTGTTTGCGAATAACAGTGCCTGGGGTTGGACTTTACGAAGTCTCATCCCAGGCTTTTATAATGGCTGAAATTTAAACTTTTGAGTAAACTTGAGTTTATCTTCGAGTTAATAAAATTAAGATAATGGTTATCATTTGAAGCAATCATATCAAGTTTAATTAATTTATTTAAACTTAACAATTGACAAAATCTTGCCAATATCTTATTATTGATTTGTAATAAAGTAAAATTGAGGTGGGTTTTATGTCTGACAAAAATATATTAGATAAAATCAATAATGAACTATTCGACAAAGAGTATACTCGAAGACAATTTCTTAAAATATCCGGCAAGGGTATAGCTGGATTGGCAATTTCTGCATCCTTACTTAATCTATTGGGATGTGAAGAAAAACAAATCAAGAACGGCAAGGTGTTTACATGGGCTACTCCTACTGGACTATTAGTTGTCAATGCAGATAAATGCGTAGGATGTCACAGGTGCGAAATGAACTGTAATTTATTTAACGACGGCAAAATAATGCCATTTGTTTCCAGATTGAATCTGAGAGACAATTACTATTACGGAACAGAACTGACCGATGACTACACACACAATCCTGGAATTAACGGCAACTACAGATGGGAGCCTATAACATGTAAACAATGTGTTCAGCCATGGTGTGGTGATGCTTGTCCAGAAAATGCAATATATGCAGATGAAAAAACAGGCGCTAGAGTAGTGGATAAAGAAAAATGTATTGCTTGTGGAGCGTGTACAAAGGCTTGTCCTTGGAATTTACCTAGAATCGATCACGAAGAAAATTTTGCAACGAAATGTATTAACTGTGGAGCGTGCGTGCGAGGTTGCGTAACAGGAGCTATCGCCATGACCAAATGGGAAGATGTAGCTACCGCATTACACAATTCATAATTAGGGGGAAAACAATATGTCACTAGGATTTACAGGAAAAATATTGAGAATCAATTTGACGACAGGTGATTTTAACGTCGAAGATTCTTCTAAATATAACGACTACATAGGAGGAGCTGGCGTCGGTACTAGAATTATGTATGAAGAAGTACCAACAGGCACCAAGCCTTATGATGAAGCAAATAAATTAGTTTATTCAGTAGGACCAAATACAGGAACGAGTGCACCTTGTTCAGGAAGAACTACTATTACATCTTTGTCTACTTTTACTAAAGGCAATATGATTATCCACGCTCATATGGGTGGCGAGATGGCGTATATGATGAAGATGGCTGGATACGATACGATAATTGTAGAAGGAAAAGCAGCTTCACCAGTTTATATTAAAATTAAAAATGACGAAGTTTCCATACAAGACGCATCTGCTATGTGGGGGAAAACTACGAGAGAAGCTACCAAGATGATTGCAGACATTGAAGGAAAAGAATTTAACACCACTTGTATCGGACAAGCTGGAGAAAATCTTGTGAACCAGTCTTGTATGCTAAATGCCACATCCCATAGTGGTGGGGCAGGAACTGGAGCAGTAATGGGTTCCAAAAATTTAAAAGCCATTACGATTTACGGAACAGGCTCAGTTAAAGTGGCTGAACCTAAAAAAATATTTGAATTAAACAATTACGTTATGAATGAGCTAATGGGCTCCAACAACAACCACGTAGTACCATCTACTGAAAGACCTTGGGCAGAATATCACGATCCAGGTAGCAGATGGACAGGACGACCAGGACTAACTTGGGGTGCAGCTGACGGTGGACCTATAGATACAGGAGATTCACCTCCAGGAGAACTGGATAAGTTCGGTTACAGATGCCAAAAAGCATACAAAGATTACGGACCACTTTCAGAAAAATATACGGTGAAAATGAGCGGATGTACTTCATGTCCAGTTAGATGTTTCGGCGTTTTAGAAATTCCATTTATGGAAGAAGAAGGATACGCGCCGGTAGCTGCAAATACATGTATGCCTAACTTTGAATACGCTTCGATTCTCCCTAAACCAAAGGACTACAAGGAAGAGGGAGACGGAACATTTCTAGCAAATTACGCTGCATTTAGTACGGCAGATGACTTAGGACTATGGGAAAACTATGGAGAACTTCCAAATACAATAAAATATTTTATTAAGCACGGAATCATGGAACAAATTCTATCCAAAGAAGAATACGATGACCTACCTTGGGATTTGTATGAAGCGGGAGATCCAGGATTTATTAGAGACATTCAATATAGAATTGCTGAAAAACGCGGAGAAATTTCTAACCTAGGAGAAGGGGCGTACTTCATAAGCGAAAGATACAAAGATCTTTTAGGAGACGATTATCTTAACGCTCAAGAGATGTCAGTAGTGTCACCACTAGGTTGGTCCAGACATCATGGTAATGAATGTGCAGCTCAAGTAGGAGCTTTGACAAATATTTTCTATAACAGAGACTGTATGACCCACACGATTGTAAATATTTGGGGCAGTGGACTTCCATATGATGTACTAAATCCGATAATCGAAGATTACTTCGGAAAAGGTGCATTGGATAAACCAAAAGCATATACGCCTGTAAATGCATCAAAAGCTAAATTTGCAAAATTCGGAGTAGTTCGTCAATGGTTACACGACTCCTTTACACTTTGTAACTGGGTATGGCCAATGACACTATCACCTGTGAAGGAACGAGGATATGTAGGAGACTTAACAGTAGAAGCTCAATACATGTCAGCGATAACTGGAGAAGAGTGGACTATGGAAGAGCTAGACTTTGCGGCGGAAAGAGGACTGCAACTTCTAAGAGCGACTCAAGTTCTAGGGCTTAATACAGTAGACATGAGAAACGAACACGACAGATTCAACGATTGGATTTACGATATAGATCCAGACATTCCTGCGTTTAGCGAAGGAACTGTTAAAATGGACAGAGAAGATATGGCAAATGCTCTTACCTTGATATACAAAGAGATGGGCTGGGACGAAGTTACTGGAGCTCCAACCAGAGCAACTTTAGAAAGATTTGGACTGGGAGACGTAGCAGCTGATCTAGCAAGTAAAAATTTATTGCCAGCATAAAAATAAGGCGAGGGTGGAAATCCTCGCCATAATTAGGTGACAAAATGAAAAAAAATGATATACTCGATAAAGAATTTAACTCTAGAGACGAAGAAGAAATAGTAATAAAGGAATACATCGACGCATATTCAGATATGGACGATGTGGAAAGCGAAGAATTAATTGAAAATCTAGACGTCAAGACAATAAAAGCTTTTGAGGAAGCCATGGAAAAAGTAGCAATAGAATACGACAGAGAAAAAACAAAAGGTGAAATTCTTATAAATTATATTCGCTCAGAAAACAATTTAGAAGAAATAGTTTCGTTAAAAGAATTAAAGTTGAACCCACCTGAGGATTTAACAGGCGATGATATTAATGAATTACTTCAAAGTGTAGAAGATTTTGTTGAGCTAGAAAACCTAGTAATAATCGAGACTCAAAAGGATTTTTATCTTTATGATTCTACTCTCTGGACTGGACAATACGCAGCTACTGCTGTATTATTAAAAGAGAAAGACACTCTGGAAGCAATTGCTCAAAGAGCTAGAAGAGATTGCAAAATCTATCCTAGACCACTACAAATTTCAGCACTGAAGGAAATTCCTTATAATTACTCAGAAGATGAAATTTTAGGAGCTCTTGCTAGAATGAAATTCGATGAAAGATACTCAGATATAGATACTGTAACTGCATCAAATGGTGGGGTTTGTATTTATTCGTCTGATCACATGAGTGAACGATATGCAAAAGCACTTTGCGAAGAATTAGAAGTAGAGTGGAAAAAACAACAATAGAACAAAAATAGAAAGAGGGATTTAATGGGAAGAATTGGAATTATGGAATTATTAGTAATTCTAGTAATAGTATTAGTTTTATTTGGACCTAAAAAACTACCTGAATTAGCCAGAGGTATGGGCGAAGCGGTAAGAGAATTTAAAAAAGGTCAAGAAGAATTAGACAAAACTATAAACCAAACTGTGACACCACAAGAGCAAACTACTATAGAAAATGCTCCGACAGTAAATAACACAGAATCAACAAATGACAAAACTGAAAATTAAAATTTATTAGATAAAGGGGATAAAATTGAATTCAAATAGCGATATGCCCTTTGTAGATCATTTAGAAGAATTTAGAAAGCGATTGATTATAGTGCTAGTAGCTCACGTAATTGTGACGCTTCTGGCATTTTCTCAATCAGGGGCAATTTTAAAACTCCTCATGGAGCTAAATCCACAAATGCATTTAATTTTTATTGAGCCATCAGAAATTATGATAGTGTATGTGGAGATTGCATTAGTAATGGCAGTGACCCTATGTTCACCGCTGACAATTTATCACATATGGGCTTTCGTAGCTGCAGGACTTTTCCCAAATGAAAAGCGATTAATAAAAGTGGCTTTGGCACTGGGATTTGTGTTTTTTGTGTTAGGCGTTGTTTTTGCGTATAAAATTGTGGTGCCTATGTCTCTTAAATTTTTTACTAGAATTGCCATAGACGAAATCTCTGCCATGATCTCGGTAAAATCATATATCAGCTTCATTTTATCAATGTTACTAGCCATGGGAATAGTATTTAATATTCCATCTTTCGTATATGTAGCGACAAAGTTGGGAGTAATCACTCCAGATACATTAAAAGAATATTCTAAGTACCTAATAGTTCTTATATTTATTATAGCAGCTGTAGTGACACCTCCAGATGTTGTATCTCAAATGATGATGGCGATTCCAATGGTGGCTCTATTGCAACTTAGCATTTTTATTTCTAAAAAAGTTTATGTAGAAAAACCTGGAGATAGGGAGGAAAAAACTGTTGAAGAAAAAAACTAATTTACCCATGAAAGTATTTTCTGTGACAGGTGTCAGCACCTCAG
The DNA here is from genome assembly GCA_012513395.1 of Tissierellia bacterium. The sequence goes on along the minus strand of JAAZCH010000216.1, from coordinate 17,424 downwards.
GAAAGACTACTGTGGTGGAAGAATTGGTACGAGAATTAACTAACAGAGGATATACGGTTGGAACAGTAAAATCCATCGGCTGCGGAAGAGGCTGTGAAATTCGCCATAAGGAAAATTGTTCCACCCATCAACACGATGAGAATAATTGCTTTACCATAGACACAAAAGGAAAAAACACCTATCGTCACAAGATGGCAGGAGCAAAACAAGTAGCCACGTGGTCGAAAGCAGAAACTGCAATTATTCGCCCTTATAGAATGAAATTGTATGAATTAATCGATAATTATGATTTTGATTTTTTAATTATCGAAGGCGGAAAAATGGAACCACTACCTAGAGTCGTAACAGGATTCACCGAAGAAAATACGGAAATGATAATAGGAAATACCACATTTGCCATCTCAGGGAAGATAGCTGATGAAGTGGAAGAAGTGAATGGCATAAAAACATTTAAAACTCACGATGACATCGAAAGACTTGTAAATCATATAATAGAAAAAGTTCAACCAGCTATAGGATACAAAGATGAAGTAGGTTGTAAACTCTGTGGCATGACATGCTCTGAGATGAACGAGAAAATTTTAAAAGGTGAAAAAACATACACGGATTGCATCAGAGCATATCCCAAAATCGAAATAAATTCAGATAATGAGCATCTAAAAGAAAAGCTAAGAAAATTATTGATCCAGTTGGACGAAGATGAATTTTTGTCTAACATTAAAGTAGAAATCAACTAGAAAACAATTAAATATCAAATTTTAAAATGAGCCCAAATCATTATTGGAGCTCGTTTTAAATTTATAATTTTTGCAATATAAAATTATTATGATGGCGAACTGACTTGTAGAGGTGCGCATAAAACTTGTTTTGGGAAAACCTTGACATTATTAATCAATAAATGTATAATCCAAACATAGTTAACAATGTTAACAGTAAATAAAAGAAATAGTAAAGGAGAGAATTATGAATACAAAAAAGAAAAAAGTCGATCTATTCCCTTTTATTCTTCTTGGTGGAATCGCAATCGGTATTTTAGTTGGAGTATTTGCAGGTGAAAAGGCTCAAGTATTAAAACCAATAGGAGATATATTTTTAAATTTAATGTTCACTATTGTAGTTCCGATGGTATTTGTTTCAATTTCAACGGCAGTTGGAAATATGGCGGACATGAAGAGATTGGGTAAGATTCTCGGTAATACAATTTTAGTTTTCATTGTAACCGGACTTATTGCTGCTGTTTTGGTATTATTTGTAGTAAATATTTTTCCGCCAAATACAGGAACAAAAATGGTCTTAGAAGCTTCTGAAATGGGAGAGCTAAAGAGTGGTGCAGAACTTCTTGTAAGTTCCTTGACTGTTTCTGACTTTCCAGAGATATTAAGTAGAAGAAATATGCTACCATTAATAGTATTTTCGATAATGTTTGGACTTGCAGTTAGCTTAAACGGCGGAAACGAAAGTCCAGTTGGGCAATTTTTAAATAATTTAAACGATGTAGTGATGAAGATGGTTAATATGATTATGAAACTTGCACCTATCGGATTGGGAGCTTATTTTGCCAATTTAGTGGGAGAATTTGGACCGCAATTAATAGGTGACTATGGACGAACTTTAATTGTTTATTATCCGTTGGTTGTGTTTTATATGGTTGTATTCTTCCCTATTTACTCTTACTTTGCTGCAGGGAAACAAGGGGTTAAAGAAATGCGTAAACATATCATGGCTCCTGCAATTACTGCGTTTGCAACGCAAAGTTCTGTTGCTACTATTCCAGTAAACAAGCAAGCGTGTGACAGTATAGGTGTGCCTCATGATATTAGCGATATAGTTTTGCCGATGGGAGCAACTATGCACATGGATGGCTCTGTAATTTCTTCAATTGTAAAAATAAGTTTTTTATATGGATTATTTGATATGCCATTTACTGGTATAGACACTTATTTAATGGCTATTGTTGTATCAATTCTAAGTGCATTCGTTCTATCAGGAGCTCCTGGTGGTGGGCTAGTAGGAGAAATGTTAATAGTGTCATTATTCGGATTTCCTCAAGAAGCATTTCCGGTTATTGCAACCATTGGATTTTTAGTAGATCCACCTGCTACAATGCTAAATTCATCAGGTGATACTATCGCTTCTATGATGATAGCAAGATTAGTAGAAGGTAAGGATTGGCTAGAAAAAGCTATTGAACAAAGAAATGTAAAAGCTTCAGGTGAAATTAAATGAATGACTTTCAAACGACGTATAACAGACTAAGAAATGGCTCTAGCAAATGGTTAAAGATGACCAGCGAAAAAGAAGATGTTCCTGAAGGTATAATACCCCTATCAGTTGCAGATATGGAGTTTCAAACTGCGGAAGTAATAAAGGAAGCTTTGAAAACTTATATAGATACTGAAGTCTTGGGATATTCTAAACCAACCAAAGCATATTTAGATTCTGTAACAAATTTTTTCGATAAGTTTCATAAAACCAAAATTGAAAATGAATGGATAGTTACGACACCAGGAATAGTACCTGCATTAGCAACTGCTGTCAGAGCTTTTTCTGATGTAGGTGATGGAGTTATCATATTTACACCTGTATATCCTCCGTTTTATGAAGTAGTGAGGGGACAAGGTAGGAGAATAGAAGAAAGTCCTTTAATCTATAGTAACAACAGATATGAAATTGATTTTGAAAATCTGGAAAAAATCGCAAAAAAAGATGACGTTAAGCTAATATTATTTTGCAATCCTCATAATCCCAGTGGAATAGTCTGGACTCGAGATGAGATTGAAAGAATTTGCCAAATAGCAAAAGAAAATGACATCATTTTAGTTTCAGATGAAATTCACTCAGATTATGTTTTTAATGGAGAGCATGTAGTTTTAACAGATTTGAGCGAGTACAGAGACATTTCAATATGCTGTACAGCTCCTTCAAAAACTTTTAATATTGCAGGGCTTCAGTGTTCAAATATACTAATTCCAGACAAAGGAATAAGGAATGAATTTTTAAGAGCCAATGAAGTTATGGGAATTGAGAGGGCGAATGTTCTAGGGTTAGTTGCTGCGAAGGCATGTTATGACAATGGTTATGATTGGCTAAAAGAAGCAAGTGAAGTAATCAAACAAAATCTTGAGATAGTAGATAAATTCTTTTCCAGTTTATCGGATAAATTTCGCGTAATGGAAATCGATGCAAGTTTCTTGGCTTGGATTAATTTTGAAGATTTGAATGTATCTACAGAAGAATTTTATTCTTGGCTAGATGAAGCAAATATCTTCATTAATAAAGGTGAAACCTTTGGAGAAGCTGCTAAATATTTTATTAGACTCAATGTGGGATTGCCAACAAAGGATTTAATAAACGCACTCGATAGGTTTGAAAAAGTATTTAAAGAAAAACATGTATAAATAAATGGGTAGACAGAATTTGTCTACCCATTTACTCTTCACTTATTAATTTGCCGTACTTAATTAAAAATTGTCTAAATTTTATTATTTCATCCATTGTAAAATGCTCAAGTAGTGCATTGTTGGTCATAGTTATAGACTGTATATCGTATTTTTTATGAGCAAGATCTAACTTCTCACCTTTTTCAGACAAAGAAATAATATTAAATCTTCTGTTGTCTTCATTGATTTTTTGTTCCACATAACCTAAATCTTCTAAATGGCGAAGGGTTTTAGAAATAAAAGCAGGGGTTCTATCCCATTTTTTTGCAAGGTCTTGGGCAGTTATGCCTGGCGTATCTGCAATATCAGAAACAATATGAACTTCGACCATTTTCAGTTTGTCTCCAGTACCATAATCTTTCTCTTTGTATATATAATCATAGTATGTAAGCACGAAGTCATAGACGTCTTGGTTGAACTTATTATATTCTTTATAAAGCAAAGCTATTTCCTCAGTAGAAAGTTTCTCTATGGATTTATTGTAAAAGACATCTTTCGTGTTGTTACTCATCAAATGGCAGCTCCTTGTCAATTGTATAGTAAAATTATAGCATGAAAATAGAGAAATGTTAATTAACTCATCATTTAAAAAAGAAGGATGACGAGTTTTAATAAAATCGGATTGAAATCCTAATGTTATATAGAATCTATAATCCTAGAATCATTGTAGGAGAACTTTATAATGTCTCCGTCCATTTCTGTTATTATATCCATATTATCATCTATTCCAGTTAAAATAACTTCATAAATGTCTTTATTTCTTTTGACGTGTACAAATTGATTTTTTCTATATAATGACACATTGTAATTTCTAATGAATATATCCAAGTCCACCTCATACTCGAGTTTTTGTAGTTCTGGTATTAGGTAGTAGAGAATAGAATTCGTGGCTTTTTCAACTGCATTTTCTCCTAGATGTCCATAGCTTGCAGAAATATCTTCGGGTATGTCGCCAGTTTTTTTCAGGTTCAACCCGATTCCTATCACTATATATTCTATTTCTCCATTTGCATTTAGTTTGGATTCTGTAAGTATGCCCCCAACTTTTTTATCTTCATATATGATGTCATTAATCCATTTTATATAGGCTTTTTTCCCCAAGGATTTTTTTATGGCGCTTACCGTAGCGACTCCTGCTCTTCCAGTTAAATATTTTAGCTCGCTAGTTTTGTACTTTGGTCTAAGGGAGACACTTAAATACATTCCGCCTTCGGGAGAGTAAAAGGAGTGGTTTCCTTGTCCTTTGCCAGATGTTTGGATATAAGCGAGGACGTAATCGTAGGGATGATTTCCTGAATCTAGATTTTCCTTTAAATAATCATTAGTCGAAGAGACAGTATCCAATACTTCTAGTTTATCCAACCATTTAATCTTTTCCAATGTCCAGCTAATTAATTTTTCATCATAGTCTACATGATTTCCAAATAAATGATCTGCCGATAAAGTCTTATAGTTTTTTAAAGCTATCTTAGCTTTTTCTTCGTTTTTTTCATGTAGCGTATAGTACATATACTTATATCTTTCGATTTCACCTTGGCCAGAGGATTTAACATACTTAATGAATCCCGTATCATTTTTCAATTTTTCGATTTCATTTGTATGTCCTAACAATAGATGCAAAGAAGCTTTGTCGATTAAAATCAAATTCCTCAATATGGAGGTCATATTTTTTTGCTTTAGCATAAACTCCGAAAATTCTAAAGCTTTAAGTAGTTCTCCATCGTCTATGTAGAGGGAAATATTTTCGCTAATTACGTTTTGCACTAGTGGCTCATTGAAATCTTGGTAATTTTCTTTTTTTACGATTTCTTTTATAGCTTTTTTATTGGGATTTTCATCCATATACATTTTTGTAAGTAAAAGGGCGTTGTAAAATGCTTCCTTGGAGTCATCGGATCTTTTCAATGATTTAATATTTGTGCCATCATTGGGAATGTGTTCGAAGGGATAACCGTTTACAAATGTCAAATACAAACCCACGAATCCCAAAGCCAAAAGAAATGTGCTCAATAGATTTATAGGTATTACAAAAACTAGTACAAGACTCAATATGGAAAATAGTCCATTGAAAATAATTCCTCCCAAATTGTATAGTAGATAAGGAAAGTCTCCATTTACTTTTTCAGGAGGAGCCATAACGCACTGCCCCAAAGATCCTGGAATGTGAAAGTTTTTAATTTTCATTTTGCCTTCATCGAAGGAAATGGCGTACTTCCAAATTCTAAAAAATCCAAATTTATATCCGGAGATGAGCCCTGTCACCAAGTGACCGAATTCATGTATAATAATATGAATTCCCAAGGAGATGACAAGAAAAACAAAAGCAATTATTGCAGACAAGGAAATAAATAGTCCGTTAATATCTCCAGTGGAAGATAGACTTTTATAACCCCAGGTGCAAATTAATGCAAAAGGAACTAGGAGTATTACTATATTTAATATCATTGGTAAGTATTGTTTTATTTTTTTCATATTCTAATTATACCCTATAAAATCACAGATATATTTAAAAATAAAAAAGCTTATGAAATACTTAGAATGATATTTCGACCTTAATGAAGTGTTTGTCATCAGTTTTAAACAATTAGAAATATTTTTTAAATACCTTTATTTATTAATTTATTTGGGATATATGCTATAATAATATGAAGTATAAATTCATGTAAAAAATATTATTCCCAACATTTAACTGTAGGGAATTACTATTTATGAATATTTTTATTGATCGAGAGGGGGAAAAGCATGGAATTATTACTAGTAGCTATAGTTTTATTTTTAGCTATATTTGCCATTAAAATTTCCAGTAAGTCAGGTGTTCCAGCACTATTATTATTTATCGTTTTAGGAATGGCATTTAGCGCGGCGGGTTTTGAATTTGAAGACTATCAATTTGCTGACAACTTCGCCACCATCGCACTTATGGTAATCTTGTTTCAAGGAGGATTCTCCACTAATTGGAGCATGGCCAAGCCGGTAGCAAAAGAGGCAATAGTTTTGAGTTTTCTAGGGGTAGTTGCGACAGCTCTTCTTACAGGAGTGTTTTGTCGTTATTTCTTGGGATTTGGTTGGATAGAAGGTATGTTAATAGGCTCCATAGTAGGGTCTACGGATTATGCCAGCGTATCCAATATTCTAAGATCTAGAAACTTAAATCTTAGATATAATACAGCGCCTTTACTTGAACTAGAAAGTGGTTCCAACGACCCTAGTGCTTATACGATGACGATGGTATTTTTATCCATACTTTTGGGAGATAATATTTCAATTCCTTTGATGATTGTAAAACAATTGGTATTTGGAATTGGGCTAGGATTTTTTATGTCCCACATTATGATGAAGCTAATTAGAAAGATGAGTTTTGACTCAGACGGACTGTTTATTATATTTATGGTGGCTGCTTCATTACTTACATTTTCTGCAACTGCAGCAATAGGTGGAAATGGCTATTTGGCAGTTTATATATTTGGTATAGTAATAGGAAATAAACAGTTTAAAGGTAAAAGAGATTCAGTATTTTTCTTCGATGGATTTTCAAATCTTATGCAGATTGGACTATTCTTCATATTAGGACTTCTATCTCAACCTAGTAGATTTATTGCAACCCTTCCTATGGCGGCTGCAATTATGATATTTATGACTATAATAGCCAGACCACTTTCGGTGTTTGGATTGATGTTGCCATTTAAGCTAAAAACCAATCAACTCTTAGTAATTTCCATGGCGGGACTTCGTGGAGCTGCGGCAATAGCTTTTGCCATAATGGCTGTAAATGCAGGTGCTGGAAGGGTAACAGATATATATCATGTAGTATTTGGGATATGTGTGCTCTCTTCATTGGTACAAGGTTCACTTATGGCTCCATTTTCTACAAAAACAGATATGCTAGACCCCAATGATACGGTTTTAAAAACATTTAATGACTATCAAGATAAATCCGAATTGGGTTTTATTCAAACTCCAATATCATCTCATAGCAGATGGGTAGGCAAACAAGTAAAGGAATTGAATTTGGCATTTAATGTAATAGTAGCAAAAATTGACAGAGATGGTAAGACCATCGTGCCTAGAGGAGATACTGTTATCGAAGAAGGTGACATAATAGTATTGGGTGGGGAAACTCACTTCGATGCTTCTGGTCACGACCTAGTAGAATTTACTATTTCAGAAGGACATGAGTGGGCGAATAGGCTGGTAAAAGATTTGGACTTACAGACAGATGAACTGATAATTATGCTACAAAGAACTGACCAAGGTGTTATAGTTCCCATAGGTAATACTGAAGTTTTGCCAGGGGATAAATTGGTCACTATAAAGGGTAGCTAAACTGCTGAAATTGTCAATTTACGATAAATTTGATATAATTATTTCTATACAAACGGGAGAAAAAATACATGAGAGAACAAATTGAGAATATAAAAAATGAATTCTTAGAAGAGATTTCCACAATAAATGAAGTGGACTCTCTTGAAAAATTAAGAGTTAAATACTTAGGTAAAAAAGGACTTATGACCCTTGCTCTTAAAGGAATGGGAAAATTAAGTAATGAAGAAAGACCTGTAATAGGAAAGCTTGCAAACGAAGTAGGCAATCTTTTAAAAGATGAGATTAATAATAAAAAGGAAGCTTTAAGCACGGGGATTCTAAAACAAAAACTGGCTAGAGAAATTATCGATATCTCCTTGGAGAAGGATAATATTAAAGTTGGAAACGACCATCCTCTTATGAAGACCATGGAAGAGTTGGAAGATTTGTTTGTGTCTTTAGGTTTTAGAATAATTCCTGGACCAGAAATCGAATCCGTAGCGAACAACTTCGATTACTTAAACTCTCCTGATGACCATCCTTCTAGAGATTTGTCAGATACATTTTATATAGATGAAAATAATCTTTTGAGAACTCACACTTCGCCGGTACAGATTCGTTCAATGAAAAAATATGGAGCTCCCATTAAGATGGTATCTGCTGGTAGAACATTTCGTTTTGACGATGTGGATGACACTCACTCACCGATGTTTCACCAAATGGAAGGCCTCGTAGTAGGTGAAAATATTTCCATGGGAGATTTAATCGGAACATTAGATATATTTATTAAGGAATTCTTCGGTGAAGATATAGAAACTAGATATAGACCTCATTATTTTCCATTTACAGAACCTAGTGTAGAAGTAGACGTGACTTGTTTTAGCTGTCACGGCGCTGGATGCAGTGCTTGTGGCGGAACGGGATGGAGCATGGAACTTTTAGGTGGAGGAATGGTTCATCCTCAGGTTTTGGAAAATTGTGGAATAGATTCAGAGAAATACACTGGCTTTGCCTTTGGACTTGGCGTAGATAGGGTTACCATGGTTAAATATGGAATACCTAATATCAGATTGCTTTTTGAAAACGACAATAGATTCTTGGATCAATTTTAGGGGGAAAATATGTTATTACCAATTAAATGGCTAAATGATTATTGTGAAATAGATGTAGATACTAGAGTCTTGGCAGATAAAATTACAGACTCAGGTTCTCATGTAGATCAAATAATAGATAGAGATGCAGAAATCAGTGGCATAAAGACTGGAAAAGTTTTGAAAATAGAACCTCATCCCAATGCAGATAAGCTAATTATTTGCCAAGTGGATATGGGAGACGAAGTTGTAAAAATAGTGACAGGAGCTCCCAATGTCGTGGAAGGAGCAGTTATTCCCGTAGCGACAGTTGGTGCAAAATTACCTGGTGGCGTTACTATAGAGCCCACAGAATTCAGGGGGGAAGAATCCTTTGGAATGATGTGCGCATTAGATGAATTGGGCTATGATGTCAGTGTAATACCTAGAGAATTTCGCGATGGAATTTATATTTTTAATGAAGACACAAAAGTTGGAGAAGATGTAGTAAAGCTTTTGGATTTAGATTGGGATATTTTGGATTGTGAAATCACACCGAATCGTCCTGATTGTTTGAGTATAGTGGGAATGGCAAGAGAGGCCAAAGCTACACTTAAAAAAGAATTGAAAAACTTGGAATTTAAAATCCAAAACGAAGAAGACGACATCAGAGATTATTTAAAAAACGTGACGATAGAAACACCAAATTGTCATAGATATTATGCAAGAGTTTTAAAAGACGTTAAAATTAAGCCATCACCCCAATGGATGCAAAACAATCTCATGGCGGCAGGTGTAAGGCCTATAAATAATATCGTAGATATTACTAACTTCGTCATGCTAGAGTATGGATTACCTTTACATGCTTTTGATTTAGAAGATTTGCGTGGACAAGAAATTAAAGTGTATCAAGCAGAAGATAATTATGAGTTCCAGACTCTGGATTCCCAAATAAGAAAATTAAATTCTTCAGATATGGTAATTGCAGATGGAGAAGGACCTATAGGTATTGCTGGAATTATGGGTGGTATGGATTCTGGAATAAAGGACACTACAACTACAATAGTATTGGAAGGTGCAAATTTTGAACCTTCTGTAATAAGAAGGACTTCCAAGAGACTTAATTTAAGAACAGAAGCTAGTAGCCGTTTTGAAAAAGGATTGGATCCTGAAATTGCAAGATTAGCTGTGGACAGAGCTTGTGAATTGGCGGAAGAAATTGGAGCAGCTACAGTAGTTGCAAATCCAATAGATATTTACGAAAAGAAAAAGACTCCAATTGTGGTCACTATGAGACCAAAAAGATGCAATATGCTTTTAGGTACAGATATAGAAACTTCTGAAATGATGGAGTACCTAGAAAGATTGGATATCTCTGTAGAAGAAAAAGATGGAGTACTAGAGTGTACAGTTCCTACTTTTAGAGGAGATATTACAATAGAGGCGGACTTAATCGAAGAGGTAGGTAGACTTTATGGACTTAACAATATAAAACCTACTCCAATTAAAAGTGCCATGACTCGTGGAGGAAAGCCATATTTTAGACAAGTACAAAAGACATTAAAAAATGCTCTCAAGGGAATGGGATATAGTGAATTATTGACATATTCATTCATCAGCCCGAGTACCTATGACAAGTTAATGATTCCTGAAGGCGATAAGAGAAGAGAATACGTCACCATAATGAATCCTCTAGGAGAAGAGTATTCTGTTATGAGGACAACACTTCTAGGAAATGTCTTGGACGTCATGAGTAGAAACCAAAATAGAAATATTGAAAATATGTTAGCCTATGAAATAGGAAATACATTTTCTCCTGAAGTGGATGCAGATGGAATTCCTACAGAAGAATTAAAGTTTATTATTTCTGCATATGGAGATGCTGATTTCTTTTTTGTGAAAGAATCTTTGGAGAAATCATTTGATCAGCTGGGAATTAATAACTATTCCTTTGAAAGAGAATCAGAAAATGAAATATATCACCCGGGAAGATGCGCTAATATTTATTTAGGTGAAAGCTTTTTAGGAACCTTTGGAGAGATTCATCCACTGGTTATGGAAAATTATGAATTAAAAAATCGAGTGGTAGCAGGAGAATTTGACTTTGATTTAATTGTAGAAAATTCTACAGAAGAAAGATTATACAAACCACTTCCCAAATATCCAAGTTCTGATAGAGACTTGGCGATTATTATAGATGAAAATATTATGATGTCTCAAGTAAAAGTAATAGCAAATGAAATAGCTGGAGATATGCTAGAAGAATTTAAAGTATTCGACATCTATACTGGGGAGCAAATAGAAAAGGGTAAGAAGAGTGTGGCATTTAATTTAAGATTTAGATCTCATGAAAAAACCTTAACTGATGAAGAAGTAAATGGAATAATGGAAAAAATAGTTGAGAATCTTAAAGCAGAATTAAGTGCAGTTTTAAGAGATTAATAGGTAGACTTTTGTCTACCTTTTTTGGAAAGGGCGGGATTAGATGAGTAAGAACAGAGTTCAAGTGGAGATCGACGGTATTACCTTTAATGTGGTGAGCTTAGAGGATGAAAAGCATATAACTTACGTAACGTCTCAAGTAGATAGGGCAATTAAAGAAACTATTAAAGCCAATCCTAAACTTACAAAAACGGAGGGCATTATTTTAGTAGCTGTAAATCTCAAGGACCAGTTGGAAAAAGAAAAGAAAAAGTTAGAGGACTTTAAAATAAGCATAAAAAATGACGAAAATGTCAAAAAGCTACAACGTTTTGAAGCAACTCAAAAAGAACTGGAGACATTGAAGCAACTGAAGATAGAAAATGAAACCCTTATTGAAAAATACAAAAAGGCAGAAAGTTTTAGTACTAATAAGCTAAAGGAAGAAGCTGAGAAATACAAAAAAGCATTTAACGAAGTAGCCGAAAAGAATAAAGAATTGGATGAAGCAAAAAAAGAAATAGACATGCTAAAAAACAAGTTATCCAATCAAGAAAGACTTAATTTTGATAGAAACAAAGAGATAATAAACTTGAAGAGCTCTATCAGAAACCTTAAGGAGGAAATAGCAAAGCTTGAGAAACGAAATTGAACTACTGGCACCAGCAGGAGGCAAAGAATCCTTAATCGCTGCTATCCAAAATGGAGCAAATGCGGTTTATCTAGGAGGTCAAAGCTTTAGTGCAAGAGCTTCGGCTAACAATTTTTCTGACGAAGAATTGGCTGAAGCTGTTCTTTATGCCCATTTTAGAGATGTTAGAATTTATGTCACTGTAAACACTCTACTAGACGAAAGGGAACTAGAAAGAGCCGTTGATTATATATATTACTTGGACACAATAGGCGTAGACGGAATAATTGTTCAAGATCTAGGTTTAGCAAAGGTTATAAGAGAGAATTTTCCTAATTTGGAACTTCATGCTTCAACTCAAATGACTATTAATTCTCTAGAAGGTGGAAAATTTTTGGAGAAAAATGGATTCAAAAGAATCGTATTAGCCAGAGAAACGCCCCTTTCAGAAATAAAATTAATGAGAGACAATTTGAATTTACAAATTGAAGCATTCGCCCATGGAGCACTTTGCATCAGCTATTCAGGCCAATGCTTAATGAGCTCTATGATAGGTGGCAGAAGTGGAAATAGAGGAAGATGCGCCCAGCCTTGTAGAAAATCTTACGAAATAATAAAAAGGGATGGAGAACCTTTAAAAGATTCCAGAGGATATCTAATCAGTCCAAAGGATTTATACACCTTGGAAAATCTAGAACAATTGATAGATGCCGGAGTAGACTCTATAAAAATCGAAGGCAGAATGAAAAGACCTGAGTATGTGGCGACAGTAATAAATTCTTATAGAAAAGGAATAGACGGTCTTAGCATAAAAGGAGAAGAAAAATTATTAAAGCAAGCATTTAACAGAGGCTTTACAAAAGGTATAATGTTCAATGAATTTGGAAAAAATCTAGTAGATTCCACAAGACCAGACAACAGGGGATTAAAAGTAGGAGATGTACTAGAGACTCAATATAAAAACCTAATGGTGGAATTTTTTGAAGACATCAACGAAGGAGACCTACTGGAATTTCAAACTGTAACTGGACGTAAAACTTTAAATGCCAACAAAAATTATTCCAAAGGCAAAGTAAATATTCAGTTGCCTTTTAAAGTGACAAAGGGTGGAGAAGTCAGAAGAATTCACAATATGTCTACTTTAGAAAATGCTAGAAAAACTTACGAAACGGACAATAAGAAACTACAAATTGAATTTAAATTTACTGCGCATTTGGGAGATTATCCAAAGCTAAAACTTTTGTCTGATAAATATGAAGTCGAAGTTTTTGGTGAGAAAATTGTGGAGGAGTCTATAAAAGCACCAGCTAATTTTGAAAGTATATACAAACAATTGGACAAACTAGGAAATACAGAATTTGTTTTAAAAAATTTAGAAATAGATATTGACGAAAATATATTTATGCCAGTGGGAATTTTAAATTCTTTGAGGCGTGAAGCTATAGAAAAATTGGAATCTATAATTCGAAAATCGACTCTTCGAGAGTCAAAAAAAGTAAATATAAACAAAAATCCTAAGTCTATAGAAAAAACTAAGATTAAATTCTCTGTTTCATTGAGTGAACGAGAGCAATTTGAAGGGATCAAAATAGGAAATATAGACAGATTTTATTTGAGATTTTTGGACATAGGTATATACAAAAGCCTTTTAGAAAAAGGAAAAGAAGTTTATTATAGATCTCCTAAAATTCTATTTCACAAAGACTATGAAAGCCTAAGAGAAAAAATAAAACACGTACCCATGACAGGTGTAGTTGTAGACAATCTTGGTGGTCTAGTTGCTTTTGAAGATAAAAAGCTAATTGGAGATATGGGACTTAATGTATTTAACTCCCATGGAATAGATTTCTTAGGTGACAATAATATGGAAGATATTATTTTGTCTCCAGAGTTAACATTTCATCAAATTGCCGAGATTAGAAGAAGAACGGATGCTACAATAGAAACAATTGGATACGGATTTCTTAGGGTTATGACTATGAAACATTGTCCATTTTCACTAATTAAAAAATGTGAATACAAAAGGAATTGTGAGGTATGCAATTTTAAAGAAGGATATGTATTAAGAGATGAAAAAAATGTAGACTTTAAAACGAAAAGAGAGGATGACCTTTCAATAATTTATAATTCATATCCAATTTCCATAATTGAGCATTTGGATAAGATTTCTGAATCAGGAATCGATTATCTTTTACTGGATTTTACATTTGAAGATAATCCACAAGAGATTATTGATGAATTTGTAAAAGCTAGAAATGGGAAAATGAGTAATTTAAACGAAAAACTAAAAGAGAAATGGGAAAATATTACCCATGGACACTATTTTAGAGGTGTAGAATAGATGTATGAAAAATCGTTAAAGACACTGGAATACTATAAAATTGTAGAACTTTTGGCTGCGGAGGCAGAATCACAGCTAGGAGAAGAGTATGCCAAGTCTCTAAAACCTTCTACAAATATTGAAGAAGTAAGAAAATGGCTTCGAGAAACTGAAGAAGCATTTCAATTGATAATAAAGAGAGGGAATCCTCCTCTCTACGGCGTAAAGCCAATACAAAGAGAAATAAAAAGAACACAAATCGGCGGAAGTTTAACACCAGAAGGGTTATTAAAAATCGCCGAGACTTTAAGATGTGCAAATGCTTTAAAAAAATATTTAAAGGATACCCTTCAAGAGGATTTAGAAAGCAAATTTCTCTACATTGGAGATATGATAGAGTCTTTAAGTACCTTCGATAGAATTGAAAATGCTATTTATAGAGCGATAATTTCTGAAAATGAAATATCAGACGATGCATCTCCGAAGCTAAGAAGCATTAGGATAGGCAAAAAATCTAAATCGGAAAGTATTAAATCCAAATTAAATAAGATGATTACTTCAGAAGAAAATAAAAAGTATTTGCAAGATTCTTTGTTTACAGTGAGAGATGGAAGATATGTGGTTCCAGTAAAAAGGGATTTCAGAGCAGATGTACCAGGAATGGTTCACGACATGAGCTCCTCAGGTGCTACTCTTTTTGTAGAGCCTATGGCAGTAGTGGAGCTGAATAACGAGATTCGCGAATTGGAAATAGAAGAACGCAAAGAAATAGAGAGAATTTTAGCCGAGCTATCCCAAATGGTAGGAGAAAATTCTTATGAGATTGGAGCTAATGAACATCTTCTAAGAGAGCTAGACTTTATTTTCGCCAAAGGGAAACTAGCTATAAAACAAGACGGCACAAAAGCCAATTTAAATACAAAGGGAATAATAAATATAAAACAAGGTCGTCACCCGCTACTGGATAAAAAAACAGTAGTTCCAATAGATATCTATATTGGAGAGGGATTTGAAACACTAGTAGTCACTGGACCGAATACTGGTGGAAAGACGGTAAGTTTAAAAACAGTTGGACTACTTACAGCCATGGCACAGTCGGGATTATTTATTCCCGCTAGGAGCAATTCAGAAATAGCTGTATTCGATAATATATACGCAGATATAGGCGATGAACAATCCATAGAGCAAAGCTTATCCACATTTTCATCTCATATGGTCAATATTGTGGATATTATTTCTAGGTTGGAAGACAATTCGTTGGTTTTGTTTGACGAATTAGGAGCTGGAACTGACCCTACAGAAGGAGCAGTTTTGGCTATTGCAATCTTAGAAAAATTAAGAGAAAAAGATGTAAGGACTATAGCAACAACTCACTATAACCAATTAAAAGTTTATGCCATGACGACAGAAGGCGTGGAGAATGCCTCTATGGAATTTGATATAGATACTCTTAGTCCGACATTTAGATTATTAATAGGAATTCCTGGAAAATCTAATGCCTTTGAAATATCAAAAAGACTAGGTTTAGATGAAAGCATTATTAATAATGCCAGAAGTCTTGTAGAAACAGAAAATATTAAATTTGAAGATATGCTTACTGAAATTGAAAAAAATAGAGAGATCATCGAAGCCGAAAGAGAGCAAGCAGAAATAGCCAGAGCAGAAATAAAACGACTAGAAGAAAGAGCTAAATCATACAAAGAAAAAACTGAAGAAATGCGAGAAAAACTTTTGGAAGAAGCAAGAATAGAGGCTAGAAATATTATTCGAAATGCCAGAGACGAATCCAAAATGATAATCGAAGAAATAAAAGATATTTCAAAAAATATCGGCGAGGACTCTTCTAGAAGATTACAAGAAGCTACTGACTTTTTAAGAAAATCAGAAAAAAACTTAGACGCACATTTAAGAGAAGATCTATTAAACATAAGAGTAGATAAACCTGTAGAGGAAATAAAAATGGGTGATTCAGTTAGAATCCCTTCTCTAAATCAAGAAGGAACTGTTCTTGCAGAAGTAGACGCCAGTGGAAATGTTATGGTCCAAGTGGGTATAATGAAGATGAACTTGCCTTTAAATTCTTTGGTACCTATAGAAAGTGCTGCAGAAATTAGAATTAAAGAGCGAACTAAGAAAATGCACACTGCGAAATCCAAATTTATTAAAAAAGAAATCGATCTACGAGGCAAAAATGTAGAAGATGCAATTTTTGAGCTGGACAAATATTTAGATGATGCATATTTATCTGGACTTAAGCAGGTAGAAGTAATTCACGGAAAAGGTACAGGAGCTCTTAGAGAAGGACTCCAGCCATATTTTAAAAAGCATAGACATGTGAAAAGCGCAAGAATGGGCGAGTATAGAGAAGGCGGAATGGGAGTTACCATATTAGAATTGAAATGAGGATAAAATGATAGAAATAGGAAAAAATCAAATACTAAAAATTAAAAATTTTGCAAATCATGGTGCTTATTTATATGCAGATGGAGATATAGAAAATACAGTACTACTTCCAAAACTAGAAGTTCCAAGTGGAAAAGAAGTGGGCGATGAAATTTCTGTTTTCGTCTACAAGGACAGTAGTGATAGAATAATTTCCACAACGAAAAAACCATATATAGAAATAGGAAAACTAGCTTTACTTAGAGTAGCTAGCAAAACCAAAATCGGTGCATTTATGGATATGGGCTTAGAAAGGGATGTGCTTTTGCCTTTTTCTGAAATGGTGGGGCAAGTTGGAGAAGGAAAATCTTATTTAGTAAGACTTTATGTAGATAAATCCGGTAGACTTGCGGTATCTATGAATATCAGACAAGTACTAGAAACTAAATCTAATTACAAAGAAAATGATTCAGTTATGGGGACGATTTACTCCATCCATCCCAATCATGGATTGTTCGTTGCAGTAGATGAAAAATACGATTCATTGGTACCTAAAGATGAAGCTCAAGGTATCTACGAAATTGGAGAAGTCATCCAAGGAAGAGTAAGCCAAGTCAACAAGGACGGCAGATTGGTACTGAGTCTTAAAGAAAGAGCTTATCTGAATATCGGTGAAGACTCTGAAATTATTCTAGACTTGTTAGAAGACAACGATGGAGTCTTAAATATAGGAGATAAATCCAGTCCAGAAGAAATAAAAGAGATTACAGGAATGACTAAATCTGCATTCAAAAAAGCTGTTGGACAACTTTACAAAGAGAGAAGCATTAAAATACAACCTAAAAAAATAGAATTAAT
>JAAZCH010000029.1 GCA_012513395.1 Tissierellia bacterium | reverse complement strand
TAAAATTATATATGCATTATCTAAGGTTCTTCCCCTCATATATGCTAATGGTGCAACTTCAATGATATTTTTTTCTACTAAATCATGAAATGAATCCGCTCCCAACATATCAAATATAGCATCATATAGAGGTCTAAGATATGGATCTACCTTCATTTGCATATCTCCAGGTAAAAATCCTAAGCTTTCACCAGCTTCCACAGCTGGTCTAGTAAGTATTATTCTAGCAACCTCTTTAGCTTTAAATGCTTTTACAGCCATAGCTACTGCCAAATAAGTTTTTCCAGTTCCTGCAGGTCCTATGCCAAATGTTACATTATTATTTCCAATGGCATCTACATATCTTTTTTGACCAATAGTTTTTGGTCTAATTACTTTTCCAGTAGAAGAGTACACGATTGCATGATTATAAGGTTTAGATAAATCTTCTTCTGGAAATTTTTCGTTTTGTTCAATTATATATTCAATATCTCTAATGCCAATGGATTTTTGATTAATTAATATTTTTAAGATGGTAGAAAGTATTTTATCTGCCTTCATAACCATTTCTTCATCTGCACCCATGACAGATAAGAATCCATCTTCAAGCTTAATCTTAATATTATATTGCTTTTCGATTAATTTTACATTTTCATCTAACTTCCCAAACAATTGGGATAGAATTTTAGGATCATTTATATTTATATCTATTTTATGATAAAATCCCGCCATTTTTACCTCTCAATTCCTGTATTTTCTTATTATATTTTACTACATATATCTAAAGTAATGCAAGATTTATGAAATTAGTCAAATATAAAAGTGATATCTAAAAGTAGATATCACTAAATTTGTTATTTTCTAATTGAAATCGGCTTTCCTAAAACTTCACTAAAGATTATAGCAGTTTTTAAATCCATTAAAGCTTCCCTATCATCAAGTATATCAATAATCTTACTAGCTTCATCTGATTCCCACTCTGCATCCATATCCATAGAAATGTCATAGTCGAATAATGAATCTTCATCCAAGTCTCCATATAATGATTCTTGATAATCCTTCATTTCTTCTATAGATATTTTCTCTTCAGCTAGACCTCCCATTCCTTCGTAAAGTTCATCAACCCGTTTTCTACTTTCTGATCTTAGAACTTGAGGCTCTAAAACTTGAACTTCTTTTCGTTTTGATTTGTCTTGATTGATTACCGTTTCTGCATAACTTGTATTTTTTCTTGTAGTTTCGCCTTTACTTTGAGCTTCAAGTTCTTCAAATTGCATTTGCAAATTAGATAAAATTGAAGTTAAATCTCTTCCCTTCTGTTGCTTCTTTTTTGTTTCATAAGGATTTCGAGAATTAGATTTGTTTGGAGTTCTAGGTTGAAATTGAGTCTGACGTGACTTTCTTTCTTTTGATGATGATTTCTTTTTAGAAGCTCCGAAAAAATTCAATGCTCCTCTTACAATCATAAAAAGGATTATAGCTTCAAAAAAATCCATACTCAATCACATCCTATTCTATCTTGGTCGAATCGTCTATTTTCTCATCTGACTTAGCTATAGAGCTTCTCATATCAGTATCTGCCATAATATTTCTCATATTATAGTAATCCATTACTCCCATTTTACCTTCTCTTAGAGCTTCAGCTAGTGCAAGAGGTACCTCTGATTCACTTTCTACTACTTTAGCTCTCATTTCTACAACTTGAGCCTTCATTTCCTGCTCTCGAGCAAGTGCCATAGCTCTACGTTCAGAAGCTTTTGCTTCAGCAATTTTCTTATCTGCAGCCGCTTGATCTGCTTGTAATTTTGCACCTATATTTCTAGCTACATCCACATCAGCTATGTCTATAGACAAAATTTCAAATGCCGTACCGGAGTCTAGACCTTTTTCTAAAACAACTTTAGAAATATTATCTGGATCTTCTAAAACCTGCTTGTAAGATCTTGAGGAACCTACTGTAGTTACAATACCTTCTCCTACTCTTGCGATAATTGTTTCTTCTCCAGCTCCCCCAACTAATCTATCTATATTTGCTCTTACAGTTACTCTAGCTTTTACAATTACTTCTATACCATCTTGAGCTACTGCTGAAATATTTGGAGTTTCTATAACTTTTGGATTTACACTTACTTGAACAGCTTCTAATACATTTCTACCAGCTAAATCTATAGCTGCAGCCCTTTCAAATACTAGAGGAATGTTT
>JAAZCH010000215.1 GCA_012513395.1 Tissierellia bacterium | reverse complement strand
CAATAGAATTTTACTTCCACAAATTAGGCATCAGTTTTTGTATCGTCTTTAAGGTTGTGGAAGTTCCTTCGAAATAACTGCGTTGTGACAAAGCCACAGCCACTTGGTCAGTTATTATATTGTCTACTCCCATTCTAATTAATTTATCCATGGAGTTAGGATCGTTAACTGTCCAAACAAAAACTCGTCTTCCTTGGGCATGGGCAGTCATAATTAACTCAGATGTTACAAATGACTCTTCTAGAATTATTGCATTATAATCACCTAGTTTATCTAAATCTCCGCTGAAGAAAATGT
Organism: Tissierellia bacterium; assembly: GCA_012513395.1. The sequence continues at coordinate 28,664 of JAAZCH010000215.1, read as the reverse complement.
CAATATAGCCAATCTCCAAATCAGGAGCGACACGTCTAACTTCTTCTAAGCATTCCTTGTTTAGGGATGTGATTATACATTGGTTTTCAAAATGATTGTCCTTTATCACTTTTGCAACGACTCGGGATAACTCTTTCGGATCTTCCCCATATGGTTTTAGTTCTATATTCAGTTTCATACGTCCCCGAAATGTTTTGATTACCTCTTCTAGGGAAGGTATATTTGCGCCTTTAAACTCATCGCTCATATATTCTCCGCCATCTAGTTTTTTTACTTCTTCAAAAGTCATCTCAGAGGGAGTTTTATTTACTCCTGTGGTTCTTCTAAAAGTTTTATCATGTAATAAAATTGGCACCTTGTCCTTAGTGAGTTGCACATCTAGCTCAACATAATCTGCACCCGATAAAAATGCCTGTTCCATGGCTGGAATGATATTTTCTGGATTATAATTTCCATTTCCTCTGTGGCCTGTAATTTGGACGACATTGCTACCTAAATCCACACCCTCAATCAATGAATTATACAAGATAAAACTAAAGAATATTAAATATATACACAGTCCAAATATAATAATTTTTCTTTTGTTTTTTAAAAAGCTATCTCTATATCGTGGATTTGGCAAGATTTTCTTTCGAGGCATTATTTCAATATTATTCTTTTTGGCATAATAATCATAAAGACTTTGCAATACAAGTAAATTCCCTGCCACAACTATAACTGATTTAAAAAATGGAAGGGAGGTCATTGTAATTCTATAAATAGCCAAAAATACAGGCAAAAACCAATTGTTCTCCAAACTCATTACTATACTTTGGGAAATTATTGTTATTAACGTTACGCTTAAATCTGTAACAATAGTTAAGAATGTTCCATTAAGAAAAAGCAAAAGAAGGACCTTAAAAAAGTTTCCCTTTATAACTTTTTTAGCTTTAGATAAAGCTTCCTTGTAGTCCAAATTTTCTTGGAAAAATATAATAAAAATAAATGAGCGCTTAATATAAAGTTGCAAAATCCAAATATTGAACATCATATAAATAAAAATGTATAAATCACGCTCTTCAATGCCGATTAGAATAAAATTCGGTATGGAAATAGGTTTTAAAAATGTAGAAATATTTCCTGTAAATATGAAGGAAAAAAATATCCAAAAGACCATGGGAAGATTTCTGAATTTAATCAAACGCAACATATCATACCCAATTTCTTTAATAAGATCATGAAAGCTAAGTCGCTTTGTATCCTTCTTGCTGTAACTTATCATCAATATCCCAGAAATTTCTATTGATGCAAATAACACCATCCAAAGGACAATAAAAAATACCCAAATTAATACACTTGGCTTATTTGTCAAACTCTTTAAAGCTTCAAAATTAAAATAAGGCATATTTGAAGCTTTTTTAATATTATGAAAAAGAAAGCTAACCACCGGTTGAGCTAATATCATAGCCAAAAAGCGATAAAATAATTCAAACTCTATAATTTCTCCGATGTTTTGCTTTTGTCTATTAAAATGTCCAAATACAGCATTTTTATATTTCTTAAACTTCATATTATCTCCTTGTGATTCTATAAAACCATTTTAACATAATATATAAAATTTAAATCATAAGGATTTTCAAAGCTTTCACTTAAAAATCTAAGTCCCAATTTCTCATGGTTCCATCATCATTGTGTGTAATTATATCCGGCATCACATTAAGTCCAACTCCTCCATCTTTTGCGCCACGAACTAGTACAGATTTAGCTAAAGATTTGGGATTGGTTCTTACGAATTGAATCGTTTTGGGTTCAATTTTATACTTTTTCATAAATTCTATAAGTGATGCAATCCTTTCAGGTCTATATACTAACTCAAGGGTGCCTTTGGTGGGAATCATTTTTGATGCAGCTGCTATCCATTCTTCTATACTTTCATGATGTCTAGATAGTCTATGATTTTCTATTTTGTTTTCAATGTCATTTTCAAAATAAGGCGGATTCATTATAATGCTATTTGGTCTTTCAATATAATTTTTCGAAAAACTTTTAACGTCTGACAGTATTGGAATCACTCGTTCATTCAATTGATTTTCTTCAATGGATAGTTTCAATAAATCTAAAACTTCTGATTGAATATCCACTGCATATATTTTTTCAACAACATCCTTAGCTGCCAAGCCTAAACTTAAAGCCCCAGTTCCACATCCAAAATCAACCACTACCCCTTTTGCTTTTGAAAATTTTAAAAGCATCAAGCTGTCAGTCCCAAAGGAAAATCGTCCTGGATATTGATATATTATATAATTTGTATTTGGAATATAATCTTTTCTAATCATTTGTTTCCTAACTTAGTATTCTTACTTAACGTCAATCATTTCTGATGTTACAATTACTTCTTTGATTTTTTCGCCTTTTGTATTTGTAAATTGGTAATTAAAACTAAAATATATACCGTTATCCAAGCATTTACACAAAAGATTTCCAGCCCTTCCATGACTAATTGCATAAATATATTCTACAGTACCACATTCTTGTATCTTAATTAAATTCGGAATGTCGACGTCATCGTCCTTGTACTCATTTAAAAATGCACCGTCATTTTCTAGAAGAGCTGTGGTAAAATCTTCAACGAATTTATTTTTCGGAGAGTTTCCACAAGTTCCCGTTACTATTATTTTCATTTCATCCTCGATTAACATTTATTACCAATATCGATCCAAATCATTTGTATCTGTAACCACAGGTTTTCCATCTTTGTCTAAAAATGGTGTTAAACCCAATCCATATCCTCGGTTGATTACCATGTAATTTACTCCCGTTTCCTTATCCACCCATATCTCCGTAGTATTTAGCATGCCTTCTTTGTAAATACTTACAAATCTATTTTCTTTTGACATTTGTTTTCTCCTTTTAAAAATGGGCAAGGTGGACTAATCCAACTTGCCCGAATAATTTTATTTTCTAAAATACTCTATTCCTGATTTTATTATATCTTGGAATTCAGTTTCTGGAATATTTATCAATGTTCCATCTTTAATTCTTTCAAAGTTAGTCATCTTTCCGAGTATTCTACCCTTTGGATCCATTAAACCTTCTATAGAATAATCTGCTCCCAATGTGTCTGTCTTATAGACTGAAACAATTTGCTCGTTCTCACTAAGCTCTCTATACAAGTCTTCTGGCAATATTAATTGGCCATAGTATGTGGAAATAGGTGCCAAATATTCTTTTTCTAATTTAATATATTGCAACCAAGGTGAGTTATTTGTCTTGGAAATAGTTTCTACGATTTTTGAAGAATATCTACCTGATGAATTTTTAGCAAATACTGGAAGTTCATCATGGAATTCTATATAGGTTCCAAAAGGTATCAAGCCTGTTCTAACCAGACCTTGGAATCCATCTCCTATCCCTAAGATTAGGCCATCTCTTTTTTCCACTAATTCCATTATGGCTTCCTTGATTTTGTCTTGTCGAAGAACATTAGCTATATACTTACCTGCTCCTTCTGGTTCATCCCCATAGGTCATACCACTTGGAAAAATAATTATATTTGTTTTTTTAATTTCATCAGCCAATTTCTCAATAGAATCTTCCAGTTGCTCTATAGTTTCATTTTTGAATACAAATTTTGTAACAGTTGCTTTATTTTCAAGTAAAACTTCTTCTACGTCGTATTCCCCTGTAGTTCCTGGAAAAATTGGGATGAGTGCATTTACTTCTTCCAACTTTTCATCACTAGTAAGATTTCTTGGTTTCAATTCCTTGTTTCGTCCCACTTCTACATTGGATTCTAATTCTTGGGGATAGATGTCGATTAGGGCATTTTCATAAGTTTCCTTAAATCTTTCTATGTCAATTTTTTCCCCGTTAAATACCAAGGAATCCCCACCTGTAAGGCCTATTGGGTCTATAAAATCTTTGGAGTTTTCATATTCTACAATAAAGCTTCCAACTAAATTGTCATAAGGCTGCTCAAAGCTAATTGCAAATCCAATTTCGTTACCTAAGGACATCTCCATTAAATTGTGTAATAATCCCTTGTAATTAATAGCATATGCTGATTTAACATTTTTATTTTTTATCTCTCTATATAGATTTTCTATATTAAAAATAAATTCTTCATGATTTAATGTACCATCTTCTATTCTATTTGTCTTTATTATACCTAGTTTTGACTTTCCTTTTAATTCCGGTGAGATGATATTTTCTACATCTTCTGAAACTACTGCAAAGGAAATCAATGTTGGTGGTACGTTTAAGTCTTGGAAAGTTCCACTCATGGAGTCTTTTCCACCTATAGGCGGAGTTTTAAATTCTCTTGTAGCATAAAATGCTCCCAATAATGATTTAAGTGGTTTAGCCCATTTAACTTCATCCGTCCCTAGGGACTCAAAAAATTCTTGGAAAGTCAGTCTTGCTTTTAGCGGATTTCCTCCTGCAGCTGCAATTTTTGCTAAGGATTCTACAACTGCGTAGTATCCGCCTAAAAATTGATTTTCACTAGATAAAATAGGATCATATCCATAAGACATGAGACTAGCTGTCTTACTATTTCCGTCTAAAGATGGAATTATTGCTGCCATGGTTTGGATTGGAGTTATTTGATTTTTTCCTCCCAGTGGAGCTAAAATGGTTCCTCTTCCAATTGTAGTGTCAAATTTTCCCATTAAATCTTTTTTAGAAACGTAATTTAAATTACTAAGATTTTCATACAAAGTTACTAGGTCTTTTCCTTTTTCATTAAAGTAGTGAAATGGTTTATCTTTTTCTACTACTATTTTTTGGAATCTATCTGCTCCCGATGCATCTAGGAAAGTTCTATCCAATTCACAAACAATTTGGTCTTTGTAATACATTACCATTTTATTTTTATCAGTGACTACTGCCACCTCTGTAGTTTCGATTCCTTCTGCTTCGGATAACTCTATAAATTTATTTTTATTTTCAGCATCTATGACCACAGCCATTCTCTCTTGGGATTCAGAAATGGCTATTTCTTTTGGTGTGAGGCCTGGATATTTCAATGGAACTCTATCAAGGTAGATGTCAAGTGAATCTGCCAACTCCCCGATTGCAACCGAAACTCCACCTGCACCGAAGTCATTGCTCTTTTTTATTAGCTTTGTAGCTTCAGGATTTCTAAAGAGTCTCATTATATTTCTCTCTAGTGGCGGATTACCTCTTTGGACTTCTGTTGATGCTTCTTCAATTACTCCTGCTGTCTGTTGTGAAGAAGAACCTGTAGCTGCTCCTACTCCATCGCGTCCAGTTTTTGCACCTAGTAAAAGAATGATATCTCCTGGCTCGGAGTTAGCTCTTAGAACATTTTCTTTCTTTTGTGCTCCTACTAATGCTCCTAATTCCATTCTCTTAGCTATAAATCCTTCATGATAGATTTCATCTACCAATCCTCCTGCCAATCCTATTTCATTTCCATAGAAGCTATATCCTTCAGATGCATCAATTGCAATCTTTCTTTGGGAAAGCTTTCCTTTTAATGTATCTTTATAAGATACAGTCGGGTCTCCTGCCCCTGTGATTCTCATAGCTTGATACACATGTGCTCTTCCGCTAAGAGGGTCTCTAATGCTTCCACCAATACAAGTATGGGCACCACCATAAGGTTCAATTTCTGTTGGATGATTGTGAGTTTCATTTTTAAACATCAAAAGATAATCTTCTTCTCTTATCTCTTTGGTAAATCTGTCTTCTATCTTTACTTTGATTTCGATTGAGCAGGCATTTACTTCATCAGTATCCTCTTGATTATCTAAGTCTCCAGTATATTTTAAATATCTAGCTACAATAGTGCCTAAGTCCATCAAAGATACTGGCTTAGTTCGGTTTAATTCTTCTCTGATTTTTAGATATTTATTAAATTCATCGTGAATTCTTTCATCCAATTTAGATTCTTTATCTCTAAATTCTACATCTAGAATTGTATTAAACGTAGTATGTCTACAGTGATCTGACCAGTATGTGTCTAAGATATAAAGTTCTGTTTCATTAATATCTCTACCTAATTCTATATAATGATCTTGAACAAATTTTAAATCTTCTAGTGACATTGCAAGTCCTTGGTCATCTAAGAATTTTTTTAGTCCTGCCTCACTCAAGTTCCTAAAATAAATATATTCTTCATTTATATGATAATTCTCGCTATCATTATTTAAAGTTGAAGGAACTCCTAAAAGTTTTCCTTTTCTTTGGTTAGTTTTATTTATAATGTATTCTTCAATTTTTTCTTTTTGTCTATAGTCTAAATCTTCTGAGAAAGCAAATACATTGGAAGTTCTTACTCGTATTTCATCTGATTTAGTAATTACTTCTAAATTTCTAATCATAGCATATTCCCTTTGGTCAAATTGTCCTGGGTGAAACTCTACTACCAGTGGGTTTTTTAGCTCTTTTTCGAGTTTAAATGCATCTTCATCCATATAACATTTTTCAATATGAGGATCAGCTAAGAGGTCAAATACAACTGACTCTTTAAAATCTCCCTTGAGGCCTTCTATGTCATATCTACTAAATATTCTAATATCACCAGGATCGAATTCCAAATCAACTATTATTGACTCTCTCATGGAAATATAATCATAAAATATATTTTCATTTTTTTCTACATAGTAGCGATTCACTGATGGACCAATATCCTTTCGATAAAATTTATCCTTAAATTCAATGACTTCTGCTGCCTTATAAACTTTGTCTATAGCTGTTTCAAAATCATCTTCAATTGCAACGATGGATAATACTCTTCCACCATTAGTAAGGATTTTTCCATCTTCTTCTTTAGTTCCGGCATGATAAATTATTACATCTTCAACTTTATCAAGACCTGTTATTTCGTATCCCTTTTTATATTCTTCTGGATAACCTCCAGATGCCAAAACTAATGTGACAACTTCTTTTTCGTTTTCTTCAATTACTGCAGAAGCCAAATCACCCCTACTTGTCTTTAACATAATGTCAAGTAGGTCGCTATCAAGTCGATTTAATATGGATTGAGTCTCTGGATCTCCAAAACGCGTATTAAATTCCAGAACCTTTATTCCATTGTCTCCAATCATAAGTCCGATAAATATAATTCCGCGGAAATCTAAATTATCTTCTTGAATCCCTTTTAAAAATGGGTTTAAAATAGTTGCTTCAATTTCTTCTAAGTAATTTTCCGCTTCTAAATTTGGGCTAAAAGTTCCCATTCCTCCTGTATTGGCTCCTCTTTCTCCCTCAAAAATTCTTTTATGATCTTTGGATGTGGGTAGCATCTTTATTGTTTTATTATCTACAAAAGCAATGAGACTCATTTCATAACCTTCTAAAAATTCTTCGATTATTACTTTTTTATCTCCATAATTTCCTTCAATTAGTACTTCTTTTAAATAATCTCCAGCTTCCAATTCATTGGAAACTATAAATACTCCTTTACCTGCACATAGCCCATCAGCTTTAATTACTGCTTTGCCGTTGGCTTCAAGGAGTAGTTTTGCAAATTTTATTGCATTGTCATAATCTTCTGTCTTTATGTATTTACCAGTAGGAATCCCATGTTTCAACATAAAGTCCTTAGCAAAAGCTTTGCTACCTTCTAGATTTGCAGCTGCCTTGGTTGGACCAAAAATCTTCAGCCCCTCATTTTCAAAGGCATCCACGATTCCTAGATTAAGAGGATCTTCTGGGCCAACTATGGTAAAATCCATACCTTCAGCTTTAGCAAAATTTACTAATCCTTCTATATCATTTCCTGAGATATTTACATTTTCGCCTATGGCTACAGTTCCACCATTACCTGGTGCAAAATAGATTTTTTCAACCATCTTGCTTTTGCTTATCTTTTCACCAATGGTGTGCTCTCTTGCTCCGCTTCCTACTATCAGTATTTTCATAATGCCTCCAATGTTTAATAACAATTTATAATAGAGTTGACGTAATTACTAAAATCTAGTATTTATTATATCAAATAGAAGTAACTCACTCAAATTAATTATAATAGCAAACTGCAATTTTTGTAAAATAATAGACAGTCCGAAACTGTCTTGTTAAAATTCTTATTTGTTTAATTTTGATCTGTCCCTTTAAATTATTCTATAAAATAAATTGGCTCTTGAAATATTTCTATGGCTAATCCTTTAAGATTTTCATCCAGATAATCTTTTACCATGAATAAAACTGGAAGTTCAGAGTAAAAATGACCTATATCTATTAAAATTAAATCCTTCTCATATGCCATTTGCCCATCGTGATGTTTAATATCTCCAGTAATGAGTACATCAGCGCCAATAGATTTTGCAAAATTTATCCCGAAGCTTCCACTGCCACCAATGATGGCAACTTTTTCTATTTTTTCCTTAGGTCTTCCATAAACTTTTACGAAGTTCTTCTTGGTAATTTCTTTAGTAAGTTTTTTTACTAAATTATCTAAAGTTTCTTCCGAGAAATTTCCCATTACACCTATTTCTTCTTCTTCGAAATAATCTGAAAAACGCTTCACGTCTTCAAGTTCCAATCTTTTAGCCAGTTCCGAATTTACGCCTATTTCTGATGCATCAAGATTAGTGTGGGCTGAGTATATAAACAAATCATTGTCTATAATTTTTTTTATCAAATTGCCTTTATAAGTTGAAAAATCTATGGATTTTATTTCTGAAAAGAAAAGAGGATGGTGGGAAAGTATGAAATTCAAATTGTTCTTAATGGCAAAATCCACTGCTTTATCTGTTATATCCATACACAAAAGTATGCCATGTATTTCATTTTTTATATCGCCAATTTGAAGGCCTGAATTGTCCCATTCTGCTTGAAGATTTTCCGGTGCAATTAATTCTATCAAGTCAATTATTTTTTTAGCTTTTACACTCATTTAAGACCTCTTTAAAAATTTCTATTTCTTTTGTAAGCTTCTGTCTTTGTAGCATTGATTTTTCTGTATTAGATTTATTCGCTTGCTCTAAATAAACTCTATTTTTTTCTAAGAGGAATTCAACATACTCTATCAACGTTTCGTTACATTCTTCGACTAAATTATTTCCAAAATAATAAAAGGATGTAGATTCGATTTTCTCTCCAGGAACTGCTCTAATGATTTCATAAAATTTATTTCCATCTCTAATTATACTTTCTTTTTCGATCTTAAATCCTTTTTCCCCTAAGTATTTTCTCAGTTCTACTCGAGCCGTCATCGGCTGAAGAATTAATGTCTTTTTTTGAATAAAATCAAATGCGTCATCGATAATCTTCATTATCAGTTCTCCGCCCATTCCAGCCATAATTACTGCATCGAAATTTTTGTCTTTAACAGGAAATAAGCCATTTCCTAATATAGAAATGACTTTATTTTCGTTTCCTCTAAGTTTTGAAAATTCTATGTTCTTTTCTAAGGATGGTTTTGAAATATCTGTAGCGTATACTAGTTTAGCCAAATCTTCTTCTATGAGATAATTTGCAACATAGCCGTGATCGCATCCAACATCCACTACTATTTCATTTTTCCCTAAAATTTTTACAATCTCTTTTAGTCTATTATCTAGTTTGATGCTTTTTTTCATTATTCTAGAAAGTCCTTTAGCTTTTTACTTCTGCTAGGATGTCTAAGTTTTCTAAGAGCTTTTGCTTCTATTTGACGAATTCTCTCACGAGTTACATCAAATTCTTTTCCAACCTCTTCTAAAGTTCGAGACCTTCCATCTTCTAGTCCAAATCTGAGAATTAGTACCTTTTTTTCCCTTTCATTTAAAGTGTCCAGCACTTCAGAAAGCTGTTCTTTTAGCAAGGTAAAGGCAGCTGCGTCCGATGGTGATACTATTTGTTCATCAGGAATAAAGTCACCTAGATGACTATCTTCTTCTTCTCCTATTGGAGTTTCCAATGAAACAGGCTCTTGTGCAATTTTTAATATTTCATGAACCTTAGAAACCTCTATTCCCATTTCTTTAGCTATTTCTTCAGGAGCAGGATCTCGACCTAATTTTACTATAAGTTTTCGTTGGGTTCTAACTAGCTTGTTTATGGTTTCTACCATGTGAACAGGTATTCTAATAGTTCTAGCTTGGTCTGCAATAGCTCTTGTTATTGCTTGTCTAATCCACCAAGTGGCATATGTGGAGAATTTAAATCCTTTTCTGTAATCAAATTTTTCTACAGCTTTCATTAAACCAAGATTACCTTCTTGGATTAAATCTAAGAACATCATACCTCTTCCTACATACCTTTTAGCAATACTCACAACAAGACGAAGATTTGCTTCTGCCAATCTCTTTTTGGCTAGTAAATCTCCTGCTTCCATACCCTTTGCTAGTATTACCTCTTCTTCTGCTGTAAGAAGATTAACTTTTCCTATTTCTTTCAAGTACATTCTAACTGGATCATCTACTGAAATGCCCTCAGGTACAGATAAGTCTTCTTCTTCGATGTTTAAATCATCTAAGTCATCGTCTTCATCATCTATCTGATCATCTGCTTCTTTTTCAGTCATTATTTGAATTTGTGCTTTTTCCAGTCTTTCATATACTTGGTCGATATCATCAGTGTCGATATCTTCTTGCTCTTCATAAGCTTCGGCCACATCTTCATAGGTGATAAATCCTTTGTCCTTGCCAGCTTTAATTAGAGTTTCTAGAATTTTTGACAATCCGTCTGTATTTTCAATTAAATCTTCTTTAGTTTTAGCCATATGCATCCCTCTTGTCATTCTCGAATTAGTTAGCTTTTACTTACTTTCATAAGCTTTGCTAATAACTCTTTTAATTCCTCAATTTCTTGGGGAGTTTTGTTTTTATTTTCTTCAAGTTCTTGAATTCTTATAATTATTTGATTCCTATTGAGTTTCTCGTCCGTAGATTCGATTCTATTAATAAGTTCTTCCAAAAGATTTTTTGTATTTATCTTATCGAATTCTTGAGTTTTCTTATTTAATTCATTATAAATGTTTTGGTCAATAATATTATTTTCTTTCAAATATCTTAACAAAGCATCTTTATTTATTTTGTCTTCTTCCATAGAGCTTACTATCGATAAATAAACTTCTCGAAGCTGTGGGCTCTCAATTTCCAAGGGCTTTATTTTTTTCTCGATAAGTCGATATATTTCCTTGTCATGGAGGATTAATCTAAATATTTCCAAAAAAGTTTTATCATTGGAAGTCAGGGGTTTTATAGATACTCTTGTGTTTCTAGACCTTTGCCTTTCAGTGGGCTTTTGAGTTTTATTTCCATAAATTTCATTTTTTAAACTATCTATAGAAATTTCAAAATTATTTGACAATTGCTTCAAATGGAGTTCCCTTTGGATAGGACTTTTTATCTTTCTAATAGTGTTTCCAATATATCTAATTAAATTTGCTTGATCATCTATTTTCGTCAAGTCTAAAGTTTTTTGGTACTCTTTTATTAAATAATTATAGCCACTAGTTGAATTTTTTATTTCTACTTCATATTTTAATTTACCTTGATCCTGTAAGAAGGTATCCGGATCCATTCCTCCTGAAAGTTCAATTACATTTGCATCCCAGTCTATGGAATGAATAATTTCTAAAGCCCTTTTTGTAGCCGCTTTTCCTGCTTCATCTCCATCGTAGGATATATACAAGTTGTCAGTGTATTTTCGTAGAATATTTGCTTGATCAATAGTAAAGGCTGTTCCAAGTGATGCTACTGCTCCTTTAATTCCAAAAGTTTCTAAAGCTATGACGTCCATGTATCCTTCAACGAGAATAATTTTCTTTACTTTTTCATTTCGTTTCAATAAATTCAGTCCGTAGAGATTTCTCCCTTTTAGAAAAATAGGAGAGTCTGAAGTGTTTAGATACTTTGGCATCTCATCGCCTAAAGCTCTAGCTCCAAATCCTAAAATTCTAGACCGTGTATCTATTATAGGAAAAATGATTCTATCTCTATAATAATCATAATAGTTTCCACTTTGATTCTTTCCTATAGCTCCACATTGATGGGCTAAGTCTAAATCGTAATTTAAATTTTTTAAATAGTTAACAACATCGTCCCAAGAATTCTTTCCATATCCTAACCCGAATTTCTTAGCTGATTCTGAAGTTATATTTCTTTTTATTAAATAAGAAGTTGCCGTTTTGGATTCCGATAAATTCTTCATATAAAACACAGTTAATTCTCTATTTATCTGATACATCAAATCCAGCTTTTCTACTCTGGCATCATCTACTCTTCCTTTGTTCTCTATTACTACTCCGTAGGCATCTCCCAGTTTTTTACATGCTTCGGGAAAACTTAATCCTTCAATTTTCATAATAAAGTTAATTACATTTCCACCTTCACCGCATCCAAAGCATTTGTAAATTTGCTTCTGGGGCGAAACCGTGAAAGATGGTGTTTTTTCTGAGTGAAAAGGACAAAGACCCTTGTAATTTGCTCCAATTTTTTTAATATCGACATAATTAGAAATTTCAGATACTATATCTGCTCTATCCTTTATCTCTTCAATTGTATTCTCGTCGATAAAATATGCCATATATCATCCTAATCCTATGATTTCAGTAACTACAAAAATTTCATTCCAGACTTCTTCGATATAGGTATCTGTCATACCTGCTATATAATCGCAAACTATGTCCGCATCTGTAGCATCTATTCTTCCGTATATATCTAAATGATGTGCAGGAAGTCTTTGTATATCTTCAATATAATATTCGTACAAGTCAGTAATTATTCTTTCAATTTTTTTACTTTCTTTTTTTACTTCAGGGTTGTAATACACTTTTTCAAACATAAAATCCCTAAGACTCATCATAGCTTCTTCTATTTGTTCACTCATTTGCAATTTGTCGGTGTCCATAGAAGTGTACACTAAATCTTTAATCATGGTGTCTATTCTTCTTGAATGAGAAAATCCTAGAGTTTGTAATATATCTCTTGGTATGTCGCTTAATTCAATTACACCTGCTCTGATAGCGTCATCAATATCGTGATTAATATATGCTATCCGGTCAGCGTACTTAATTAATTTACCTTCTTCAGTAGAAGCTATATTATCGCCACTATGGTTTCTTATTCCATCTAAAACTTCCCACGTTAAATTCAAACCCAGTCCGTTATTTCTTTGTTCAATAAATTGCACTACTCTAATACTTTGTTCATAGTGCTTAAACCCATTGGGATGAAGTTTATTTAATATTTCTTCACCTGAATGACCAAATGGAGTGTGTCCTAGGTCGTGTCCAAGAGAAATTGCCTCTACTAAATCTTCATTTAATCTCAAAGCCCTAGCTATAGTTCTAGCGATTTGGGACACTTCTAACGTGTGAGTTAACCTCGTCCGATAGTGATCTTGCTCTGGAGCAATAAAAACTTGAGTTTTATGCTTCAACCTTCTAAATGCTTTTGAATGAATAATTCGGTCTCTATCTCTTTGAAATTCAGTTCTAATTTCTGACTCAATTTCTGGAATTTCTCTACCCAATGTGTTTTTTGACAAACTTGCAACGTCACTAAGTAGTAATTCCTCGTCTTTTTCTATTCGCTCTCTTATAGTTATGTCAATCACCACCTATTACTTAATGTTTTATACCCTATTGGAGCTATTTATAACAGAATTACAATACAGCAAGCCACAGGTCTTCCTGTGGCGTACTAACATTAATAATCCTCAAATGTGGTTTTCATATGATCAATAATAATTCCAGCAGTTTCTTCAATAGCTTTATTTGTTACATCAACTACAATACAATCTAATTCCTTCATAATTCGTTTTGAATATTCTAACTCTTCTTGTATCCTATCTAACTGAGAGTAACTAGCTGTACTATTAAGACCCAAAGTTTGAAGTCTTTCTTCTCTAATTGCATTAATCTTATATGGATTTGCAATTAAGCCGATAACTCTTCTTTTGTCTTTTTTATAAACTTCAGAAGGAACTGGAACTTCTGGAACCAAAGGTATGTTTGCTACTTTATAAAGTTTATGAGCCAAATAAATACTTAAGGGTGTCTTTGAGGTTCTAGAAATACCTACTAGGCATATATCTGCGTTTTTAGCTCCTCTAGGGTCTTTACCGTCATCATAATTAACTGCAAACTCTATACACTCGACTTTTTTAAAGTAGTTTTCATCGAGTCTTCTAATGAGACCTGGTTCACGTAGGGGTTCTTTACCTAGAATTTCTTGCATAGTATCCATAGGTGGTCCCATAACGTCCACAAGAGGAATGTTCAATTCCTTCGCCCTAGTTTGAATATAATCTCTAGTTTCTTTTTCTACAGTTGTGTAAAAAATCATACTATTAGGGTCCCTAGCAGCATCGTCCAAAACAGGTTCTATCATCCCAATATTATTATGATATGGATACCTTTTTATTTCAAAATTATCCAATTCAAACTGCCTTAGCGAAGCTTTTGCTATTTGTTCTCCCGTCTCACCAATGGAGTCGGACAATACGTAAATTTTTAAATATTTCATATCATTCCCTCTATAAAATAATCATTTCCCATCCGAACAAACAAATTTGTAATATTTGTCTTAGTAACTCTTCCCACTACTCGTATAATTTCTGGTTCATTTATATCTCGTTCAATCACTGGTACTCCATCTATTTGTGATTCAACAAGCATTTTTGCACATTCAAATACAGAGGTTTCTGGTTCAACGGTTTTGATATTTGGCATTCTAGTCATAACGACATTCACAGGAGTATGATTTAAATCCTGAGTGCCAATTGCCGCCCTAAGTAAATCTTTTCTAGAGACTACACCCACTAAATTTCCATTTTTTGTAATGTATATACTACCCACATTTTCTAAAAACATCATGACAATAGCATCATAAACAGAAGTTCTCTCTTCTACTATGACAGGCATACTCATAATATTTTCTATCGGAAAAGATTTTAAGAGTTCAGCAAATAATATGTAATTCTTTTTTCCTTGATAATAATAACCGTATTCTTGTCTTGCCCCTAATATTTCTAAAGTGGTTAGAAGTGCTAAATCCCCTCTTATTTCAGATTTAGCAACTCCTAACATTTCAGCAATTTCAGATTGGCTCTTATGACCATCATCTTTAACAAATTCTACGATAGCCCTTTGAGTGTCTGTAAGTTTCACTTTTCACCTCTTAAACAATTATCTTTGAAAAATCAATTATCTTTAATAAAAATTCATTAACTGTCTTTAAAAGTGCCAGTCTATTATTCTTTATATCTTCATTTTCATCAAATACTAAAACGTGATCCAAAAATTCATTTATTGGTTCAACGAGTCTAGTAGATGCCTCTAAAGATTTCAAATAGTTTTTTTCCAATCCAATTTTTTTAACTTCTGATTGAACTGAAATATATTCATTTAACAAATTTTCTTCGTATTCATTAAATAATTCAGTGTTATAATCCTTACTTTCTCCTTTTATAGCTATATTGTTTAGTCTAGTAAAGGTTTCTACTGTCTTTTCTATATCTTCTTTTTCAAACCATTTTTTAAACTCAGAAGCTTTTTTGAAAATATTAAAGATGTCTTCGTCTTTTGATTCCAATATAGCATCTACCAAGTCGTATCTTACACCTTCTTCTAAGAGAATAACTCGAATTCTCGATAAAATAAAATTGTAAATACTCTCGCTAACTTCTTGATAGTCAAAAACTAAATTGTTCTTTTCAACATAGGCAAACAATGAATCTTTTATAGCTTCCTTAATTGAAAGTTTCCAATTATTGTTTCTAATTATATTTATTATACCCAATGCTGCTCTTCTTAGACCAAAAGGATCTTGTGATCCAGTAGGAATAGTACCTATTGCAAACATACCAGAAATGGCATCTAGTTTATCACCAATTGATAAAATCGAGCCCACAGTGGTTTCAGGTAGTTCTGCTCCAGCATATCTTGGCATATATTGTTCTTTAATAGCAGTAGAAACTAATGTGTCCTCTCCGTCATTTTTGGCATAAATCTCTCCCATTATACCTTGGAGTTCAGTAAACTCACTTACCATTTTTGTAAGTAAATCACCTTTGGAGATTGAAGCTGCTCTTAGGAGTTGGCCTTTAGATTCTTTTGCAATATCTAATTGCTCTCCAATTTTTTCTACTAATTGAGTAATTCTTTCCACTCTCAATTTCATAGAACCCAATTTTTCATGATAGGTTATCCCATCCAAATCATTAGATAAATCTTCTAAATTTTGTTCCAAATCGTCATTATAGAAGAATCTTGCATCTTCTAGTCTAGCTCCCAATACTTTTTCATTTCCCTTGATTACAACATCTTCGTGTTTATCCGTACCGTTTACTATGGAAACAAAATATGGTAATAAAGTATCTTCATCTTTGTAAATAGGAACAAATCTCAAATGCTCTTTCATAGAAGTTGTAATTACAATTCTTGGAAGCTCTAAATGTTCTTCTTTTATTCTTCCTAGTATGGCTGTGGGATATTCCACTATATTTACTAATTCATCTAATAGCTTTCTGTCTTCTATAATTTCTCCAGACATTTCCCTAGCAAGACGTTCAGTTCCTCTTTTGATAATTTTGCGTCTTTCTTCTGGTTCTGGAATCACATAATTTTCTTCTAAAAGTTTTTTATATTCACTTGGGTTTGATATTTCAATTTTATTGGATCCTAAAAATCTGTGACCTCTAGTAATATTTGTAGATTTAATTCCTTCCAAAGAAATTTCTAATTGGTTTTCGCCATATATGGAAACTAGCCATCTTATAGGTCTAGCAAAACGAATATCCTTTCCGCCCCATTTCATGTTTTTAGGAAAGTTTATCCCTTTAATTAGATTAGGGATAGATTCTTTAAAAATCTCTTCTAAAGGTCTTGCTTTTATGGTCTTTTGTCCATATACATAATCGTCTTTTATCTCGACATCAGATTCTTCAAGGCCTTGGGATTTCATAAATCCTTGCAAGGCTTTTGTAGGAATTCCAGATTCGTCGTAGGCGATTTTTGCACTTGGTCCCTTTACCAATTCCGTAGAATCTTCTTGTGAATCGACTAAATCTTTTACAATAACAGTTAGTCTTCTAGGTGTACTATAAGTCACCAGTTCTTCAAATTTTAGACCATTGTCTTTAAGCAACTTTTCAAAATCACTCTTAAGTTGTTTAATTGCATTATTTATATAGGTAGATGGAAGTTCTTCAACTCCAATTTCTAATAGATAATCTTGCACTTATTTTACCTCCCCTTTTATTAAAGGATAGTTCATAGCTTCTCTTTGTGCTACATATACGCTAGCTACTTTTCGAGCCAAGTTTCTAACTCTTTGGATGTATCCCGTTCTTTCAGACACAGATATAGCCCCTCTAGCATCTAAAAGATTAAAAGTATGAGAGCATTTTAATACATAATCGTAAGCTGGTAGAACTAATTCTGTTTCTTCCAATATTCTGTTAGCTTCAGTTTCGTATTGAGTGAATAAAGTTTTTAACAAATCTATGTCAGATTTTTCAAAACTATATGTGGAATGTTCAAATTCTGCTTTTTTAAATATATCTCCGTACTTTATGTCTTTGTTCCACATAATATCATATACGTTATCTACTTCTTGAAGATATAGGGCAATTCTTTCTAGACCATATGTCAATTCCCCAGATTCTAACTCACAGTTAATTCCACCAACTTGTTGGAAGTAAGTGTATTGAGTTATTTCCATAGCGTCAATCCAAACTTCCCAACCTAATCCCCATGCACCTAATGTTGGAGATTCCCAATTATCTTCAATGAATCTGATGTCATGCACTTGAGGATCTATTCCAATAGCGTTTAAGCTATCTAAGTATAATTCTTGAATGTTATCAGGTGTGGGTTTTAATATTACTTGTAGTTGGTGATGTTGATATAGTCTGTTGGGATTGTCTCCATATCTTCCATCGTCAGGTCTTCTAGAAGGCTCAACATAAACAGTTCTCCAAGGCTCAGGTCCTAGAGCTTTTAAAAAAGTATGGGGGCTCATAGTTCCCGCTCCCACTTCTACATCATATGGTTCTAGGATAACACAACCTTGTTCACCCCAATATTTCATTAATTTTAGCATTAAATCTTGAAAATACATATTTTCCTCCTCTAAATTTCCATCAGTTTTTTATACTTGTTTTGAGAATCTAATTCTTTTAAATCTATACTATATAACATGTAATCGTAAATTAAATTATCAATTCTATTTACAAATTTTTCTGGTAAGTCCAATTGTTCATAGTCTGAAAATTTACTATACAATATTTTTAAAATTATCTCAATTTCTACTTTACTGAGTTTAACATATTCACCACTAATATCCAAACAATTTCCACAAATAATTCCACCATCTCTATGGGAAAAATACATATTTGAATAGTCTTTACTCGAGCACTCAGTACACTGTTGTAATTGGGGTCTAAACCCTAAAAAGGATATAAGCTTTATCATATAACCTATTTTCAAAATTTGGGGATTTAGTTTATCCGATTTCAAATAGTTAAACACTTGAGATGTAAGATTATAAATCTTTTCATCTACTAGGTTTTCTGGCATAGTTTTTAAAAGCAATTCACATATCATATCTGCAATAAAATATTTTTTTAGATTATTTGCTATTTCCATATTGGAATTTATCACTTCTGCAGATTTGATATAGAAATTGTTCTTATTTCTCGTTAGTAGAAAATCACTTTCCACAAATTTTTCTGAAACTAGCATCAATCCGCTTTTGGGTCTTAATACTCCGCTGGCAAACAAATTTATCCTGCCATTTTTTTCTGTGAAAAGGCTTATTATTTTACTGGATTCTTTATATTTTTCCTCCGATAGTACTATTCCCCTAGTTTTAATAAAATCATTTGTACCCAAAATATTTTACTTTTGATTCCCTTTCTCTCCAGTTTTTTTCAATTTTAACCCAAAGCTCTAAGGTTATCTTAGCATCTAAAAAGCGTTCTATATCCTTAGTTGCTTCTTGGCGAATTTTTTTAATCATAGTTCCTTGTTTGCCTATAATTATTCCTTTGTGAGAGTCTTTCTCAGAATAAATCGTAGCAGTTATGTCAAAGGATCCATCTTCTTTTTCTTTCATGCTTTCTACTAAAACCGAAACTCCATGGGGAACTTCTTCTTTTAAATTGACCAAAGCTTTTTCTCTTATGATTTCTCCTACAATAAATCTCTCTGATTTATCAGTGATATAGTCATCAGGATAGAAAAAAGGTCCTTCAGGTAAATGCTTTTGAATAATTTCAATTAGTTCATCTACACCTTCTCCGCCTGTGGCAGAAATGGGAACTATTTCAGAGATATTCTCCACATCTTTATACATATCCATTAATTCCAATATTTTTCCACGATCAATAGTGTCTATTTTATTAATTACTAATATAATAGGAACCTCAATTCCTTGTAAAAATTCTATTATATCTTTTTCTCTTGAGCCGATAAATTCGCTAGTATCCACTAAATACAAGACTACATCTGCTTCACCTACAGAGCCTCTAGATGTACTTAGCATATGTTCGCCTAATTTATTTCTAGGATTTTGCATACCTGGAGTATCCAAAAATATCATCTGAGTATCCTCATCTGTGTAAATCAATTGGATTTTATCCCTAGTAGTTTGTGGTTTATCTGAGATTATTGAAATCTTTTCTCCCAATATTCTATTTAATAATGTGGATTTTCCAACATTTGGTCTTCCTATAACTGAAACAAAACCTGATTTTGTCATATGTTTCTCCTTGTTTTATAAAATTTGAAATATCAATATTCCTATCAATATTCCCAGCACTGCTCCTGCCACCACTTCTAAAGTGGAGTGAATCTTTCCCTCTACTCTGCTTTCTGCCACCAAAAGAGCCATAATAAATGCCAAGATGGTTATTATTATATTTTCTGACATTGTAGAGATTATTGTAGCCGAACAAAATGCAAGGGATGAGTGTCCGCTCACAGCTCCACCTTGTAATGGAGTGCCCTTGCTGAATTTATGAAAAAACGCCTTGAGTCCCACGGTTAAAACCAATACTAGTAAAATTGCAACTAAAGTTAAATGACTTGATGAATTAGTTATCCTAAAAATTACTACTGATCTTACCACATCTAGTCTGTCAAAAAATAATAAATAACCTACTGCCACTGAATTTATAGCTGCTAATAATACTGCACCTGCTGCTATGTCTTTTACTATCTTGGCCATGGGATGAAAATCTTCCGTTATCATATCAATAGTTTTTTCTATAGACGTATTAACCAATTCCGTAACAATAACTAAGGTTATCGTGATTATAAGTATCATATATTCTACTCTGCTTAAATCAAAAAATAGTGAGCTAAAAAGCACTATAATAGCTGTCCCATAGTGAATTTTTATGTTTCTTTCAGTACCCACTGCTGTGATCAAACCATTAATTGCATAATTGAACGAATCTATTAAGTTTAACAGAAAATTTTGTTTATAATCTCTTTTCATCTCAAAATTCCCAATTCTTCCATAATTTCATTTTCTTTTTTTCGCATCTCCACTCTATCTTCTTCATCTATATGGTCAAAACCTAATAGATGAAGCATGCTGTGGACAGTCAAATAGGACAACTCTCTCTCTTCTGAATGATTAAATTCTAATGCTTGAGATTTAATTTTTTCTAGATTAATTACTATATCTCCTAGCATTTTCATAGGCACATCCACATCGAAGTCTAGAGGAAATGACAAGACGTCTGTTATCTCGTCCACCCCTCTGTACTCACTATTTAACATGCGAATCTCTTCTGGGTTTACAATAGAAACACTAACTTCCCAATCGCCTTTTAACTCCATAATTTCCCCCACTTTATTAATAGCAATGTTAATTATGGACTCGTAATTTTCTTTTAATTCTTCTTCGGTTTCATTAGAAAGTATTATCTCTATCATATCGTCTCAATCTCCTCAGATGGGTATTCAATTCTTTCATGATAAATGCTTTTCAAACTTTTAAACATATCTGCCTTAATCTTTTCCACATCTGAAAAACTTAAATCACACTCTATAAATTGCCTATCCTTTATTTTACCATCTACTACATTATTTATCATCTCAATAATGTTTTGTTCTGTCTTATTTTTTATTGAACGAACTGCTGCTTCACAAGAATCCGCCATCATCACTATTGCCGTCTCAACAGTTTGAGGTTTCTTTCCTTTGTATTTAAAAGGACTTTCGTCTACATCGTCATCATCTAATTTTGCTTGGTAATAAAAGTAGCTTACCATCGTGTCTCCGTGATGTTCTTCTATAAATGTAACGATTTTTTGAGGCAATCCGTATTTTTTCGCCAATAATTTCCCATTCTCCACATGTCCTAGAATTATCTTGGCACTCTCTATGGGAGCCAATTCGTTATGGGGATTTTCAATCCCAAATTGATTTTCTTTAAAATATTCAGGATTAGTAAGCTTGCCTATATCGTGATATAGGGCACCAGCTTTGACCAATTGATAATCCGCGCCTATTTCCATTGCAGCACTTTCAGCTAAGTTGGAAACCATAAGTGAATGTTGATAAGTCCCCGGTGCCTTTTCTACTAAAAGTTTTAATAATGGCTGATTCGTATCTGACAGTTCTTGTAGTCGATTGGGAGTGAGTATTTTAAAAGCATTTTCCCAAATAAAGCTCATTCCAATGGCAAGAATCATATACACAATCCCCGTTCCTGCTGCAAGTAATATATTTAACCAAAAACTAAAATCTTCCATATGGTTAAATGTCAATATATTATATAAAATTGCAGATGCCAAAGTCACTCCAACAGAAACCACAAAATTAGTGTATCTTGTATTTTTTTTATTTGCAAAAATAACTACCAATATTCCTATTAAGTTTAAATAAATGAAGCCAGCTACACTAATGTCCTCAAAATAAGAGATTAGAATGCTTAAATAAAGTCCATTTATCAATACCACACCTCTATCTATATAAAAACTAACTATTAAAGCTATTAAAAGAGCTGGAATAAGTACGATACTGATATTGCTTAATGTCACGCTCATTAAAATTCCCAAAAGATTGCTTAATAATAAAATATAAAATTTTGAAGAAAGATATATCGTCTCTTCCAATGTATATAGATATAAAGTATAAATAAATGTCAATATGATGATGAAGATATAGGGAGCAAATCTAAAAAACACATCCATATTCCCATCCGTAACTTTATTGCCAGATAGTAACAATAGATCTAGCTTATCTTCGGTAATAGTTTCACCTTTTAATAAAATTATATCGCCTGTTTCAACAATTACTGGTTCGACTTGTTCTTCTGCTTGAGCTTTTAATTGAGCAGTTCTTTCATCGTCTATAATCTCGTTGGGAATCAAAGCACTAGTCAATATATTTTTTATAACCCTGTTGGCCTTCTCTTTTTTCTCCAAATCATCTACAGATGCAATTAGTAACTCCAACTCTGAAGACAAATTACTTTCTCTTACGCCTCTGTTAAAAGTTCCAGAAAGTAAATCAGTAGAAATAGATACAATATTACTTATGACTTCGGTATTAGCTGCAATTAAAAATTCGAAAGAGCTATCTTCCAATATCAATGGACTATTGGATTTTAAATATCTCAATTTTTCCGCTTTTGTCATGTCCCTAGTGTATCTAAGTTCCCCTATGGATTTATTCAAATTAGATATTTTATTTTTGGTTTCAATGGAGATATTAGGTATAACTTTGTAGACATTTGCTACAGAATTCCTAGCTTGTGCTTTCTTCAACTCTGTAGCTTCTTTATTTTCAAAAGTTTCTTTAGAAACTATATTTTCTGCCACTACTTCACCTAGGGAAATATTTGTAGCTTCTTTGTAAAAAATGTTAAATATTAATAATAAGGTCAATGAATAAACTAATAGAGCAATTATATTTAATTTTTTTCTACTATTTGTCTTCATTTAGCCTCACCTATTTTTTTCTGCCCTCTCATACGCCTCTATAATACTTTGCACGACTCTATGACGAACTATATCTGATTTCTCCAAGAAAACAAATTCTACGCCCTTAATATCTTTTAAAATTTTTATTACTTCCACCAATCCAGATTTTTGTCCTTTTTTCAAGTCAATTTGAGTTATGTCACCATTAACTATAGCTTTGGAGCCATGTCCGAGTCTGGTTAAAAACATTTTCATCTGTTCGTTTGTTGTGTTTTGAGCTTCGTCTAAAATTATATATGCATTATCTAGTGTTCTACCTCTCATATATGCTAAAGGAGCAACTTCTATAATGTTTTTTTCCACTAAATCGTGAAAGGAATCTGCTCCTAACATATCAAATATAGCATCATAAAGTGGTCTAAGATATGGATCTACCTTCATTTGCATATCGCCAGGCAAAAACCCCAAACTCTCTCCGGCCTCTACTGCAGGTCTAGTAAGTATTATTCTAGCCACTTCTTTAGCTTTAAATGCTTTTACAGCCATAGCCACTGCTAAATAAGTTTTACCCGTACCAGCAGGCCCTATGCCAAAAGTCACATTGTTATTTCCAATAGCATCAATATATCGTTTTTGTCCAATGGTTTTTGGTCTAATGACTTTTCCAGTAGAAGAATATACTATTGCTTGATTATAAGGTTTTGATAAATCTTCTTCGGGAAATTTTTCGCTTTGCTCAATTATATATTCAATATCTCTTATGCCGATGGATTTTTGATTGATTAAAATTTTTAATATGGTAGACAGTATCTTATCTGCCATCATCACCATTTCTTCATCTTCGCCCATAACAGATAAAAATCCATCCTCTAGCCTAATCTTAATATCGTAATGACTTTCAATTAGTTTTACATTTTCATCTAGTTTCCCAAACAATTGGGATAAAATTTTTGGATCGCTTATATTAACATCTATTTTATGATAAAATTCTGCCATTTTTACCTCTCAATTCCCATTTTTTCTTATTATATTTTACTACATATTATCAAAGTAATGCAAGATTTAAGAAATTTGTAAAAAATATAAAAGTGATACCTGAAAATAAAGATATCACTTAAATTTATTATTTTCTCATTGAGACAGGTTTTCCTAAAATCTCACTGAATATTATTGCAGTTTTCAAATCTAACAAAGCTTCCTTGTCTTCAAGTATATCGATTATCTTAGCAGCTTCATCAGACTCCCATTCTGCTTCCATGTCCATCGGAGCATCATAGTCAAACAGAGAATCATCGTCTAAATCGCCGTACAAAGCTTCTTGATAATCTTCCATCTCTTCTACCGTAATTTTTTCTTCAGCCAAATCTCCCATGCCTTCATAAAGTTCGTCCAATCGGCCTTTGTTATTTGTTTTAAGAATCTGGGGTTTTAAAATTTGAACATCTTTACCTCTAGATTTGTCTTGACTCACTACAGTTTCTGCATAACTTGTCTTTTTGCTAGTTGATTTACTTTGACCTTCTAGTTCTTCAAATTGTTTTTGTAAATTTGACAAAATTGAAGTTAAGTCCCTTCCCCTTTGTTCTTTTGCCTTTGTCTGATAGGGGTTTTGAGAGCTTGATTTATTTGGAGTTCTAGGTTGAAATTGAGTCTGAGATGACCTTTTTTCTTTAGATGATGATTTCTTTTTAGAAGCTCCAAAGAGGTTTATCACTCCCCTTACAATCATAAAAAGGATTATAGCTTCAAAAAAATCCATACTCAATCACATCCTATTCTATCTTGGTTGAATCGTCTAGTTTTTCGTCTGCCTTTGCTATGGAAGTTCTCATATCAGTATCAGCCATAATATTTCTCATATTATAATAGTCCATAACTCCCATTTTTCCTTCTCTAAGTGCTTCAGCTAGAGCAAGAGGTACTTCTGATTCACTTTCCACTACTTTGGCTCTCATTTCTACAACTTGAGCTTTCATTTCTTGTTCTCTAGCAAGAGCCATGGCTCTACGTTCAGAAGCTTTTGCTTCAGCTATTTTTTTGTCAGCTGCAGCTTGGTCTGCTTGCAATTTTGCACCTATATTTCTAGCTACGTCTACGTCAGCTATATCTATAGATAAAATTTCAAATGCAGTACCTGAGTCTAGCCCCTTTTCCAAAACAACTTTAGAGATGTTGTCTGGATCTTCCAAAACTTGCTTATAAGATCTTGAGGAACCTACTGTAGTTACAATACCTTCTCCTACTCTTGCAATAATGGTTTCTTCGCCAGCTCCTCCAACTAATCTATCTATATTAGCCCTTACAGTTACCCTTGCTTTTACAATTACTTCTATACCATCTTGTGCTACAGCTGAAATATTTGGCGTCTCTATCACTTTTGGATTTACACTTACTTGAACAGCCTCAAGAACATTTCTACCTGCTAAATCTATAGCAGCAGCCCTTTCAAATACTAGAGGAATATTTGCCCTTTGAGCAGCAATTAATGCATCTACCAAGGTATTGATATTACCTCCTGCTAAATAGTGAGCTTCCATTTCTTCAATGTCCAAATCCAATCCAGCTTTTGTAGCTTTAATCAAAGGATTAACTATGTTGCTAGGTACAACCCTTCTAAGTCTCATTCCTACCAAAGTGGACAGCTTTATCCTAACACCTGAGAAAAATGCAGTTACCCATAAACCTATCGGAATGAAAGTAAAAAACATTATGATTAAAAAACCTATTACTAAAATTCCAAAAATTGTCAATATTGATTCAAATCCTATCATATCATATCTCCTTTACGACTATTTTGCTGCCTTCTATTCGAATAACTTCGATAGCAGCACCTTTTGCAATATAATTTGATATTGCAGTTGCGTCAAATCTATTTTCACCAATCTCGATAAAACCCGTAGGTCGCATCATGGTTGCAGCAAAGCCTACGTCCCCAATTTGAGCTAATTTTTTTTCTTCAACATTAACATTTGAAGATCCCTTAATTGTAGATTCCAAGGTTATACTTTGGAATGTCCTGCTATTTAATCCATACTTAAATATTATCACTACTGCAATAATTGCTATTACCAAAGCCATTAATATAGCAGTAAAGGCTTGTTGCAGTGATTGCATTGATGTGGCAATTCCAAATATTGTAAGGATAATTCCAGCTATTCCCGGCAACCCAAATCCTGGAATAAATGCTTCTATTACCAAGAAAACTACTCCTACAACAAAAAACATTATGGAAAACCAGCTAGCATTTCCTACCATAAGATTTCCCCCAAAGAACAAGAATAGGGAAATACCGCCGATAATTCCTGGTAAACCAAATCCTGGTACGAAAAATTCAATTATTAGTCCTAAAAATCCCACTATCAGTAACAGGCTACTTATCCACTGTGTAGATACAAGTTTTCCAAATTTGGTAGACCAATCTTCTTCAACTGTTTGAACTCTAGCATTTTCCATACCTAAAAATGCTAAAACCTCTTCTTGATTGCTAGCAATGCCATCAGCAATTCCAAATTCAAGAGCTTCCTGAGCCGTAAGATTCAACAACTTTCCTTGTTCGCTAATGCCATTAATAACGACATCTACGTCAGCCATAGCTTCTATAATGTCAGGATCTCTCCCCTTGTTCTGAGCTACATTTCTCAGCATAGATTTCCACATAGACAATATCTTTTCAGTATTGGGAATAGTTTCTGCAGAACCTATAGTCCCATATGGATTCATAATAATATTGTCATTGGAAATTGCAAACAAGACTCCTGCTGACTCAGCTTTATTGTCGATAAAACATGTAGTTTCAATATCGGTTTTGATTATGTCGTTTTTTATTTTTTCTGTAGCATCGACTAATCCACCATATGTGTCTAATTCAAAAAGTATCATATCTGCATTTAAATCTTCTGCTTCTTGAATTGCTAAATGAATATAACGTTGAGTAGCTCTGGTTATTTCTTCACGCACAGGAATTACGAATACTAACTCATTTTCAGTTTCAGCTAAGGATATAGTGGAAAACCCTAGTAATAGAACCAACAATAGAGTTAAAATTCTTAAACCATTTCTCTTCAATTCTTAACACCTCCCTTGATATTAAAGAATAAATTTAAAAAGTTATTAATTATTTTAATGTTTAAAATAAAATGATTAATTTTCTTATTAACATAATACCCTATTTTTTATCTAACATTCTAAATATTTGTTAAATTTATGCAAAAAAGAGAGCTTTTTAAGCTCTCTTTATTTACTATTCTATATTTGCTTCAATTAATTCATATCCATTTTCTTCAAATATTTTTATTGCTTCTTCTTTTTGAGATATTTTAAAAACTGCTCCTGCTATATCATCCCTATTGGCATACATATACATGTACTGAACATCTAGATGCTCAATTAAACTGAGTATTTTATTCAAGCTTCCGGGTTCATTTTTAAGAGAAACTACAAAAACATCTGTAATGCTAACTGAGAAATAATTTTCTTTCAAAGCTTTAAGAGCTTCTTCAGGATTTGTAACTACCATTCTCAATAAACCAAAATTCTCTGTATCTGCAAGGGAAAAACTAAAAATATTTATTCCCCTGTCTTTTAAAATTTTAGTCACTTCTGTCAAGGAGCCTTTTTTGTTTTCTATAAATACTGTCAATTGTTTAGTCAAAATTTTCCTCCTTTAGTCATAAATACGCTTATCAATAACTCTTTGTGCTTTGCCCGATGTTCTTTCTATAGTTCTAGGTTCTACCAATCGTACCTTCACATTTAATCCCAAAGTGTCTCTAAGTCCTTTTGAGATCTCTTGACGTTTTTGTTCAAGTTGACGTACTTCGTCACTGAAGAATTTGTCATCAACTTCTACTAGTAATTCAAAGACGTCCATATTATTAATTCTATCTACGATTATTTGGTAATGAGGTGTTTCTCCCAAGTCCAATAAGGCTGCTTCTATTTGTGATGGGAATACATTTACTCCGCGAATAACTAGCATATCATCTGAACGTCCGGTAAATTTGGAAATTCTAGCATGAGTTCTGCCACACTCACATTTGTCATAATTGATGGAAGTTAAATCCTTCGTTCTGTATCTAATGAGGGGAAATCCTTCCTTAGTCAATGTAGTGATTACTAATTCACCAATTTCTCCTTCTCCTACAGGTTCTAAGGTTTCTGGATTTAATACTTCTGGATAAAAATGATCTTCGTAAATGTGAAGTCCCGTGTGATATTCACAGTCTGCTGCTACACCGGGTCCCATTATTTCCGATAGCCCATATATATCATATGCTTTTATGCCCAGTTGATATTCAATTTTTATCCTCATATTGTCAGTCCAAGGCTCGCCTCCGCAAATTGCTGATTTAAGTTTTAATTTTGAAAGCTTGCCTTCCGATTCGATAGTCTCTGCAAGATGCATTAAATATGATGGCGTACATGCAATAGATGTACAATTTAAATCT
This sequence comes from Tissierellia bacterium, assembly GCA_012513395.1. The sequence continues at coordinate 399 of JAAZCH010000215.1, read as the reverse complement.
TCCATCATTTCTATTTGTTTTTTTGTGCTGGTAGTGGACATGGGAATAACTGTACACCCCAAATTTTCTGCACCATAATGTAGACCAAGTCCTCCTGTAAACAATCCATATCCATAGGAAACTTGCATCGTATCATTTTTTCCAATTCCCGCCATAGACAATACTCTGGTTACACATTCCTTCCAAATTTCTATGTCTTTGGGTGTATAGCCTACTATTGTAGCTTTACCAGATGTTCCTGAAGACGCATGAACTCTAACTATCTCTGATTGAGGTTTTGCAAATAGTCCATAGGGATAATTGTCCCTTAAGTCAGTTTTAGTTGTAAATGGCAATTTTTTTATATCTTGAATGGATTCTATGTCCCATGGAGTTAAATCCATTTCTTGCATTTTCTTT
>JAAZCH010000214.1 GCA_012513395.1 Tissierellia bacterium | reverse complement strand
CTTTTGAGTACAAATTGAGTACAGATATATTTTTAACTTATGAAAAATAGGTTATATATAATGAGTTCACTGATAAATTGGAACTTATTTAAAACCATTAGTCTCTAATCATTTCACTATTTTATAGTGTTCTTCCCAATATTTTTCTTCATACTTTCCTGAACCTTCTGGTACTTGGAATTCGCACTGTCCTTGCTCTTGATATTGAATTATTCTTTGAAGTTCGGCAAAAGCAAGACGATGGGCAGCTTTTGAAAAAGAAGTATCATTGTAATCAATTTTATCAAGTATTCTTACATCAATTTTATATTCTTGATTAAGATATTCATTAATTTTTTGTGGAACCAAGTTTGAATACTCATTTTTAAAGTATAAATAAACATGTCCATTACTAGAACCCAACAGTCTATATGTTATATCAGTCGATTTTCCTATGTAGAAACAATGTTCTTCATCTCTTTTTATTGCAAAAAATCCGTATACACCGACAATGTTTTCGTCGCCCAATAAATCATCAGGAATATGGATATCTCGTTTTTTTGCTTCACATATCTTTTGTTTAAAGGTCATTCCCATAAGCTACTCCCTAAATTCCAATTTAATGTACAGATTAATTATAATTTTGCATATTACCTATAACCACTTCGCCATTGTATTGATGGTTCAAAGCGCCCGCCATCATCACAGGTAAAAGGCCAATTTAATTTCCATTCAAAATATTCATCACGTGTTATTTCTTTGTTAGATAATTCATTAAATCGAATAGCCCATTCTCGCATAAAGTCATTAGCAAGGTTGTAGTCAAACGCCAAAGCGACAGGAGGGAATACACCTTTATAATTATAGTCGTTAACCATTCCGTGAACGACACGCTTGTCATTCTTATCATTGTATTTTTCTAATTGAAAAATGTAAAGCGAAGAGCCGACTAATTCTTCCATCCAAAATAAATCAAACATAAAGCGTTCAGCTTTTCCTAAATCAGTTCCATAGAATAGATTTATATAGTTACATTTTAGTATTTCAGAGATTGCAATTGCAGTCTCTTTTTTTGGTGCTACTGAACAGCTTTCATATTGCGCAATGCGAACAGCTGCACTTTTAGGAGGATACCCTAATGCCATTCCTAATTCTTTTTGTTTTATATTTCTAAATTCTCGTATTTGCTTTAAACGTTCGCCGTCTGATGAAATATGCAAAACTACTAAGAACTGAAAGAAAAGCACAAAAAATACTGGGGGTATGGTTATAATTGATTTAGCTAACACAGCATTAGATTGATACCTTACTATACTTAAGAATTAGAATAATTGGAGGAAGAAATGTTAAGTAAAGCTGAAAAGGATTTTATAATTGAATTGTTGGATAAGGGGGAAATGATACCGGAGGATTTTAAATATAAACTTTTTCCAGTTGAACATAAAGAATATGAATTAGCCTATGCGGGGAAAATGCGTAAGGAGGATTTGCTTGCAAATGATGATGGATCCTTTCCAGTTCCGTTGCAAATTGAAAAGATTTTTAATGGAACAGAGCATCCAGCATATCAAGATGGTTGGCGTAATATGATTGTATTTGGCGATAATCTTCAATTTCTAAAAACTATATATAAGAATGAAGACACTTTAATTAAGGATAAGATCAAAGGAAAAGTGAAGCTTATTTATATTGACCCCCCTTTCGCTACATCGGATGACTTTCAAAGCAAAGATGGCGCAAAGGCATATACAGACAAGAAAAAAGGTGCAGAATTTATTGAGTATCTTAGAAAGAGATTAATTATAGCAAAGGAAGTATTAGCGGATGATGGAAGTATTTATGTTCATCTTGATGCAAAAATGGGACATTATATAAAAGTATTAATGGATGAGTTATTCCCTACATTTGAGTTTTCGGAGATAATTTGGGTGTGTGGACTTATGGGAAGTGGTGATTATTTTCCTAAGTCACATGAAACAATATATTGTTATAGATCTAAAACAGCTTCTTTCTTTCCACAAAATAGATTGGGTCTTTCTAAAAGAATCACAGGCGCGTTATCAAAAGATGAAAATGGGTGGTATTATACTCGTGGAAGAGAAAGTAGTGGGGGGATGAATTGTTTAAAAACTTATGTATGTGATAATCCTTCGTTTTCCAAAATAGAAGCGATTGAATATGCAAACCAATCACGTAAACAACCTGTTTGGAGTGTGTGGGTAGGGAAAAAAGAAATTGCGGCAGAGTTTAACGATTTCCCTGTTGGAACGTATGCTTATACTGCCCAAGATAGTACAGGTTACCCAACCCAAAAACCAGAACTATTGTTAAAACGTATTATTCTATCGAGTACAAAAGAAAATGATTTGGTATTGGACTTCTTTGGAGGCTCTGGAACTACCGCGGCAACTGCTGAAAAGTTAGGACGAAGATGGGTTACCTGTGATATAGGGAAATTATCATTTTATACTGTACAAAAAAGAATTATGCAAATTCAAAATTCAAAGAATTTATTAAAAGAAAATGTGAAATATGGGAAAAAAGCCAATGCTTTTATGACGTGTTCGCTTGGATCATACGACTTGAAAGCAGCATTGGAAATGGAATTTGATAAGTATAAAGAATTTGTATCAGGTTTATTT
>JAAZCH010000213.1 GCA_012513395.1 Tissierellia bacterium | reverse complement strand
GGGACGAAAAATTAAACCGATATACTTGAATTTCTGGATTTCGAGGAGTATAATTCCTAGATGGATGTGAAGAAATATGAATGCAATAAATAAAAAATTTAAAGATATATCACTAAATCCTCCATTGTTTTTAACGATTGGTTTTGGCATTTTAATTTTAGTCGGAGCCTTGTTATTGAATATGGGGGTTTTTACAAAAAGTGGTGAGTCTGTTGGTTTTATAAATGCGCTTTTGACAGCTGGAAGTGCTTCTTGTGTTACGGGACTCGTCGTTGTAAACACCGGTGAGTTTTGGAATTTCTGGGGGCAGCTGGTTATAATTATCTTAATCCAAATAGGTGGATTGGGAATTATGACGTTGGCGACATTATTTCCCATGATTATGAGAAAGAGAATCGGACTTACAAGCAGACAGATAATTAGAGAACAATTAAATGTAGATACCTTTAGTGGTATGGTTAAACTTTTGAAATACGTTTTGGCTTTCACTTTTACCGTTGAATTTATTGGTGCTATAATTATGGCTACAGAATTCATTCCTGCTTACGGATTAAAGGACGGGATTTGGTTTAGCATATTCCATTCCATATCTGCTTTTTGTAACGCTGGATTTGATTTAACAGGAGACTCTGTAGTTCCATTTCAAAATAGTTTTCCCATCAACATAGCTATTATGTTGTTGATTACTATTGGAGGGTTGGGATTTCAGGTTTCTTCTGAGTTGATTAACAAGAGAAGTATAAAAAAATTGTCAGTACATGGGAAAATAGTTTTGATTATGTCAGGCCTGCTCATAGTGAGTGGGGCTTTAATATTTTTCTTAATTGAACATAACAATCCATATACTCTAGGCGGACAGGGAGCTTATCCCAAAGTAATTCAATCCTTTTTCCAGTCAGTAATAACTAGGACTGCAGGATTTTACAGTGTAGATATAACAAAAATAAGGGATACTTCGGCAGTGCTTATGATTATTCTCATGTTTATCGGTGGCTCACCTGGTTCGACAGCAGGGGGTCTTAAGACGACTACCTTTGGTATATTGTTTGCATCTACCATAGCTACGATTCGCGGACAAGAACATGTGGTGATTTTTAAAAAGAGAATATCGAATACCATCATACAAAAGGCTTTGGCGTTGGTTATGATTAGTATATTTTTGGTAATTGGAATTTCTTTTGTTTTGACAATTACTGAAGTTCATAATTTTTTGGATATTTTATTTGAAGTGACATCGGCTTATGCTACAGTGGGACTTACTCGTGGAATTACTCCAGGACTTACTGATGTAGGCAAACTTATTATCACTTTGACGATGTATATAGGCAGAATTGGACCACTTACCATGGCCTTTGCTTTTGGTAAGGCAGCTAAGAGTTCGAAATTGGATTTCCCAGACGCTAATATTAGTGTGGGTTAGGAGGAATTTAAATGAAAGTTAATTCGGTAGTAGTATTCGGTGCGGGACGATTTGGTTCCGCTTTGGCAAAAGAATTATTCATAGAAGATATTGAGGTTATGGTAATAGATAATGACGAGGAGAAAATCCAAGAAATCTCTCCTTATGTGACGACGGCTATAATAGCTGACGTGTTGGACGAGGGGGCTATTAAAGAATTAGGCTTAAGTAATTTTGATGTGGCTGTGGTGGCGATTGGAAGTAATCTTGAAGCATCTATAGTAGCAGCAGTAGAGGCAAAGGAATATGACATACCTATGATTTATGCTAAAGCTGGAACTGATATGCAATCTAGGATTTTAAAAAAAGTGGGAGTGGATCAAGTCATATATCCTGAAATAGAATTAGGAGAAAGACTTGCACGTTCTATATCTGGAAAAAGCATAATCGAATATATTCACTTTAGCGAAGAATATTCCATAGTAGAGATAAATGCTCCGCAAAATTGGTCGGGAAAATCTCTAAAGGAATTGGACGTGAGAAATAAGTTCAATATCAATATCATCGCCATTAGAAAGAAAAATAAAACGGTAGTATCTCCTTCAGCTTCAGAGAAAATAGAAAAAGGAGACAGCTTAATCGTAATAGGCGAAGATCAATATTTAAGGAAAATGGAGAAACATGCATAATTTTATAAATTCAGAAGAAAATAAGAAAATAAAATTTATTAAAAGTTTAAAACAAAAAAAGGCCAGAACTAGGGAATCCACATATATACTAGAAGGAATCAAACCAGTGATGGAAGCCATTACTGAAGGGATAAGAATTCGTGAAATATTTTTATCCAAAAGTTTTTTTGAAGATGGAATGAAAGATTATCCTGATTTGCAAAAACAAAAGTTAAATATAATAGAAGATAAAATTTTCTATCAAATCACTGACACTGTAAACTCTCAAGGAATATTTGCTTCTGTATTTGCAGATTTAAAAGATGTGGAAGATATTTTGCCCTTTGGAAGATATATTCTCCTAGATGGACTTTCAGATCCAGGAAATATGGGTGGAATTATTCGCGGCGTAGACGCCTTTGGCTTTGACGGACTTATTGTGGGTCCTAACTCTGTGGACGTTTTAAATGAAAAGGTGGTTCGCTCCACCATGTCTTCTATTTTTCGCATAAATATTTATGTTATGAAAAATATGGACGAGATGGAAATTTTAAAATCTAGAATGTTTAGAATTTTAGCTACTTCATTAGAAGAAAAAAGTTTCACTGCAAAAGATTCAGATTTAAAAGATAATGTCGTAATAATTATCGGAAACGAATCCCAAGGAGTTTCAGATGGAATGAAAAAGTTTGCTAGCCAATCCTTATACATTCCTATGGTGGGCGGAGCGGAATCTTTGAACGCCAATGTCTCGGCATCTATATTAATGTACGAATCCATGAGGCAAAGAAGTTGAAAATTTGTATATGCGATAAAAATTTACCCAAAATCTCCAAAGAACAACTTGAAGATTTTGGGTTTTTATTAATAGAAACGAAAGAGCTTGAGAATTTCCATTCACCACTGGGCACTCATCCCGACATACAAGTTTGCAAGATAAAGGAAAATTTACTTGTAGTTGAGCCATCTGTTTATTCATACTACAATAATTTATTGTCAAAGTATGGTATAATAATAAAATCAGGTGAAAAAATTGTGGAGGATATTTATCCTAAAGATTGTTTATACAATTTGGCGTCCAATGGTGAGATAGCCATTCACAATTTTGAAATCACCGAAGAAAATATTTTAAATGAAATAGATTTTGAAAAGGTCCACGTGAACCAAGGCTATGGAAAGTGCAATGTTTTGTTTACGAAGTCAGGAGTAATTACATCTGACAACGGAATTTACAAAGCCCTAGGGGATAGACGAAAGCTTTTGATTGAGACAGGTGATATCGACTTAGATGGATATGACTATGGATTTATCGGCGGAGCTAGTGGATATTCAGATGCAGTTTACTTTATCGGAAATATTCAAAATCACAAAGATTTTCATAAGATAGAAACATTTTTAAAAGAAGAAGATACACAATACGAAATTTTGGGAGATTTTAAATTAAAAGACTTTGGGTCTTTGATATTTTTAGAAATTTAGGAGGAAATTAAATGACACAAATAGTAAAACCATCGATTTTACCAGGGTTTATGGAATTATTGCCAAAAGATCAGATTCAATTCAATCGAATTAAGGATGTGATAAGACAAACCTACGAAGAATTTGGATTTTTGCCACTGGACACTCCAGTTTTGGAAAAGAGTGAAGTATTATTGGCGAAGGGACAAGGAGAGACAGAGAAGCAAGTTTACAGATTTGAAAAGGGCAGCTCAGACATCTCCATGAGATTTGACTTAACAGTTCCACTGGCTAGATACGTGGCTCAACATTATTCAGATTTAAACTTTCCTTTTAGAAGATATCATATAGACAAGGTGTACCGAGGAGAGAGAAACCAAAGAGGAAGATATAGAGAGTTTTATCAATGCGACATCGACACCATCGGCGAAAATTCTTTGGATATTTTTAATGACGCAGAGATACCAGCAGTTATTTATAATTTATTTAGCAAATTGAATATCGGCGAGTTTACAATTCGCATTAACAATAGAAGAGTTTTAAAAGGATTTTATGCAAGTCTTGGCATTGAGGATACACAAAATGTACTAAGAACAGTGGATAAGATTGAAAAAATCGGGGAAGAAAATGTAATTGCTGAAATTATGGAGCAAGGAATTACAGAAGAAGCTGCTAATTCTATAATAAAATTCATAAAGATAGACGGCACAAATGATGAAAAAATCCAGCAGCTAAAGGATTTGAACATAGAAAATGAAATGTTCCAACAAGGTCTAGAAGAAATAGAGCAAGTTTTTGATTACCTAAAATTATTTGAAGTTCCAGAAAAAAATACTTCCTTTGATTTGACAATTGCTAGAGGACTTGATTATTATACGGGAACTGTTTACGAAACGGTTTTAAATGACTTTCCACAAATAGGAAGTGTCTGCTCTGGCGGAAGATATGACAATCTTGCTAGTTACTATACAAAACAAAAACTGCCAGGAGTAGGAATTTCAATTGGCTTAACTAGACTTTTTTTCCAACTTAAAGAAGCTGGAATTATTAAAGACGAAGACAATTCTCTTACAGAAGTTTTGATCATTCCATTTGACGGTTATATAAACAATGCATTAGCTTTGGCTACAAAACTTCGCAAAGGCGGAGTTGATGTATTCGTCTACACAGAAGAAGGAAAACTTGGAAAGAAGATGAAATACGCTGACGCATTATCCATTCCTTATACGATTTTAATCGGAGAAGATGAAGTTAATAAGGAAAAATATATGCTAAAAAATATGAAATCAGGAGAACAAGAAGAACTGGATGCTGATGAAATAATTACTTGCATAAAAAAGTAAAATTTGTTAATATAAAAGGGTATTGTTGCGATGATGGGACGAGTAGAAAGTTTATCCTGTTTAGAGAAGAGATGGTTGGTGAAAATCTCAGAGGAAATTTTTCGAAAACTACCCCGGAGCATTGCCATAATGGGCAGACGGTGACGCGTAGATATAGTTATTTGAGTTTAAATTAAGGTGGAACCACGGTGCTATCGTCCTTTTGGATGAGGGCACCTTTTTATTTTAAGGGAGGATATTTATGATAATATTGACATTGCCAGATGGAAAAGAATTGAATTACGAAGAAGAAGTACTGGTAAAAGATGTTGTGAAGGGTATCTCTGAAGGATTATACAGAGATTCCATGGGTGCTGTATTAGATGGTGAAGTCTTGGGAATGGAAGATATCATCAATAAAAATGGAAATTTCAAAGTTGTGAAGTTTGCCGATGAAGAAGGAAAAGAAATATTTTGGCACACTTCATCTCACATACTAGCTCATGCAGTTAAGAATCTTTATCCAGATGCAAAATTTGCAATAGGACCTGCAATTGGCGACGGATTTTACTACGACATCGACGTGGAACACAGATTTGTTCCGGAAGATTTGGAAAAAATCGAAGCAGAGGCTTTGAGACTTGCGAAAGAAAATTTGGAAGTAAAAAGAAGTGTAGTTTCCAAAGAAGAAGCTTTGGAAACTTTCAAAGACGAACCATATAAAATAGAATTGATAAATGAACTTCCTGAAGGTGAAGAGATTAGTCTTTATAAGACTGGGGATTTCGTAGACCTTTGCAGAGGACCTCATTTAGAAAATACTAAAAAGATAAAAGCTTTAAAATTACTTTCCATCGCTGGTGCTTACTGGCGTGGAGATGAAAAAAATAAAATGCTTCAAAGAATTTACGGAATTTCCTTTGAAAAACAAAAAGATTTGGAAGAATTTATTCAAATGCGAGAAGAAGCAGAAAAAAGAGACCACAGAAAACTTGGAAGAGAATTGGATTTATTTAGCTTTCACGAAGAAGGTCCAGGCTTTCCATTCTTCCATCCAAAGGGAATGGTACTTCGAAACACTGTTATGCAGTGGTGGAGAGGAGTTTTAGAAGAAAATGGCTATGGAGAAATTCTAACACCTATTATCTTAAACGAGGCTCTTTGGCACCAATCTGGTCACTGGGATCATTACAAAGAAAATATGTACTTCACTAACATCGACGAAGGCGCATATGCTGTAAAACCTATGAACTGTCCTGGATCCATTTTGGTTTATGGATCGAAACAACATTCATATAGAGATTTGCCAATTAGACTTTCCGAATACGGATTGGTACACAGACACGAATTATCTGGTGCTTTACACGGATTATTTAGAGTAAGGGCTTTCACTCAAGATGATGCTCACATCTATTGTCTACCTTCACAAATTACAGATGAAGTATTTAAGATGATAGACTTGGCGGATTATTTGTATTCCACTTTTGGATTCAAATACTCCATCGAACTATCTACTCGTCCAGAAGATTTTATGGGAGATATAGAATCTTGGAACTTGGCGGAAGAGTCCCTAGAAGCAGCATTAATCGAAAAGGGACTTCCATATAAAATAAATGCAGGAGACGGAGCGTTCTACGGACCGAAAATCGACTTCCAACTAGAAGATGCCATCGGCAGAACTTGGCAATGTGGAACTATCCAACTGGACTTCCAACTTCCTAAGAATTTTGAGTTGAGCTACATCAACGAAAAAGGCGAAAAGGAAACTCCGATTATGCTTCATAGAGCGTTACTTGGATCATTAGAAAGATTTTTAGGAATCTTGGTAGAACATTTCGCAGGGAAATTCCCAATTTGGTTAGCTCCAGTTCAAGTGAAAGTAGTTCCAGTTTCTGAAAAATTTGGAGACTATGCTAAAGAAGTAGCAGATAAATTTATCGCTGAAGGCTTCAGAGTGGAAGTGGACAACAGAGATGAAAAACTTGGAAAGAAAATCCGAGATGGCCAAATGGAAAAAGTTCCTTATGTCTTGGTTGTCGGCGAAAAAGAAATGAACGACAAAACTGTTTCTGTAAGAGTAAGAGACGGCGAAGACCAGGGTGCAAAATCTGTGGAAGATGTAATCGCTGAATTTAAAAAAGAAGTAAAAGAAAAAACTATAAAGTAGTATAATATATAATAGCATGTGTGGGCAATAGATTTTAATATTGCTCACACGAGGCTATTATTTTATTTTATTGGTGAGAAAATGACAGAGAAAAAATATAAATATGTAGCATTTATAAGTTACAGGCATATTCAGCCTGACTTTGAGATAGCATCACAAATCCATAAAGCTATAGAAAATTTTAAAGTTCCAAAAGAATTGGATCCTGAGGGAAGATACAAAGAGATGCGAGTATTCAGAGACCGAGAAGAGTTGACGACTAAGGACTTGTCAGAAAGTCTAGACGAAGCTCTTAGGGAATCTGAATATTTAATAATTGTGTGCTCTAAACGAACTCCAGATTCTCCTTGGTGCACTAGGGAAGTTAGAGAATTTAAAAAATATCACGATGATTCTAAAATAATTCCAATTCTAATTGAGGGTGAGCCCCACGAATCCTTTAATGAAGAGTTAAGAAATTTAAAATCCATATTCATCGACGACAAGGGAGAAAGTCAGACAAGAGATTTGGAATTACTTGCGGCAGATTTACGTCCTGAAGAAGTAAAAAAACTCAATTTTATTGGATACGAAGCTTTGGAAAATAGCGACAAGGCTAAGTTTGAAGCGTTAAAAAGTGAATCTGTAAAAACTTTAAAGCAATCTGAGATTTATAGAATTATGGCTACCATCTTGGGCGTAAATTTTGGAGATTTAAAACAAAGACACAAAGAAAGAAGACTTAGAACAATTATCGCCAGCACGATAGCAGCGGCGGTAATACTTTTGGCTTTTGGAATTTCCATGACCAATTTGTATTTTCAAGCAGAAAGGGCGAAACAAACTGCCACTCAACAGACTTCTATGATGGTATTAAAATCAGCTGATGCAGCTATTGCAAAGGGTGATCGAGCCTTCTCACTTTTAGTTTCCAAAGAAGCTATGAAGGGAATCACCTCCAATATGGAAAATTACAATCAACTGGAGGCTAATTACACTAGAATATTAAATGACGCCCTGTTGAGTCCAAAATATAGCACTATGCAAGTAATAGATGCAGATAGTACAACTCCTAGATTTTCTGTATCCAATAAGAGGGGATACTTGGTAACAGGAGGGGAATTAAGTACTGGAAATATTTGGGACATTTCCAACGGAAGATTAGTAAAAAAACTAGAACTAAACTCTCCTATAAATGCTATAACTATAGACAAAGAAGACGAACACATTTATATAGCCACTAGAGGTGGTGAAATTTTAAAATACAATTTGGACACTTTGGAATCTGAAGAGATTTTTTCCAATGCTGGAACACCTATCCAAGAAATGGGTTTTACCAAAGAGGGAAATTATCTGATGTTAATTGCAGGTATGAGAGATGTAATAATTTTAGACAAAAGTAATTACGAATTAGCAGGATCATTTAAATTAGATAATTACGAAGAAACCATCACCAATGTCAGCTCTTTAACTGGCGAGAAGAAATTTATAGTCGCTGATAGCAAGGGACGGATTATGATTTATGATTTAGATGAGGATAGTTATGTGGAAGTTATAGAGGCGACGGCAGACAAAAGTATTTATCGAAACACCACACTTTCTCCTGATTCGAAATATTATGCATATACTGACGACTTTGCGGTAAAAATTTTCAACACTCATACAGGTGAGAAATTTGAGATAGATAATTATGTCAATGGATTATACTTTAGTCCAGACTCGAAAATTCTTTTTGGTACTACCACAAATGGCATAACATCTTGGAATGTAGAAGAAGGAGGCGTCTACGCATACTTCTCTACTCCGTCTAATATAGAGAAATTGAAAATATCCCAAGATGGAAACACGATGGTAGTAGCACTTGCTAAAGATCACAGTATTGGGATTTTTGAAGATATTAAAAATATACCAGAGTTTGGGCTCTTTGAAATGCTTGAAAGTCCTGGCTCAATTCATGAAGATAATGTCTATGAGATTTTTATGACTGAAGATGAAAAATATATTATAACCAGCTCAGTGGATTCCACAATTAGAATAATCAATCGTGAGTCCACGCTTTCCCAAAGAAGTATTATTGGGAATATAAAGGGAGTTTCCCAGGACAATAATTTAGTGCTGATTATAGATGAAGATGGAGATATTAAAATATATAATTTTGAAACTGATGAAGAATTTAGATTGGGAAATATTTCTGACCCAAGACTTACTACGATGGTAAATCAGTATGTGATTTCAAACGATGGAAATTATATTGGGATAACGAATGTTTCCACTACAAATGTCCAAGTTATGAACCGAGACGGAGAAGTGCTTTATTCCACAAAAAATCACAGTGAAATAGATGAATACAGTGTGGTGGAGTATATGGCTATTTCAGAAGTGGACCAAATTCTATACACCTTGGGGATTAAAGGAGAAGTTTATGCCACGGATCTAAAAACGGGAGAATTTTTAAAAACCATAAAGGATAAGGAGGAACTGGGAAGTTATTTTGTGCTATCCGATGATGGAACTATCATGGCTTTGGTTTACTACAATGGAGAAGTTTCATTGATAAACACCAAGACAGGAGAGACCTTAGATCATATCCAAGGGGATGTGTATAAGGTATTTGGAACAGACGGAAAATTAGACAGAGTGTTTGGGCAATTGGGCAAAAGGTTATTTGAGTATAAAAATGGAAGAATAGGATTTTACGCTTCCAATGACGAGAGAAAAGGCCTCACCACAGAAGATAGAATTGAAAATTATGTAAGTTATGATGGAAAATACTTGATTACGAATGTAGCGGGCAATTCCACTATCGTTACAGATTTGGAAACTGGTTACCGAGTTCGGACTCTTCCTAAAAGTGAAAACTATATTTTCAACTCTATGGGAACTATGAACAAAGACAATAGCAAGATAGCATATGACTATGATGAAAATCTAGTTGTCATTACAGAGTTTTACTCTACAGAAGATTTGGAAGATATGGCCACTAAGGTTACCAAAGAACGAGAGCTGACTGATGATGAAAGAAACGACATAGGACTAATAGATAGGGCGGTGGAAAATGAGGAGTAAAATTTTATATTATTTTAAAAAGATTAGTACGCCTTTTTTTCTACTTTCAGCGATACTAAGTGTTGTAGGCTCTATTCAACTATACGGCGGAGGCTACTCTAATGTGTTCAAAGAGTTCACTGTAATTCTAATATCCGTAATGAAGCTGTTTACATTTTCGCCTACAAATGGTCTTTTAAATGAGGCGCCTTTAGCATATGAACTAGCAATTTGGATGGCGCCCTTGTCCACAATGGTGGGAATATTTTCGATTTTTGATAAGCTATATAAGACTATAAGCCTTAGTTTGTATCATGTGAAGAAGGAACATATTGTCCTTATGGGAGCAGATGAAGATGCGATTACCTTTATCAAAAATCTTCAACGGGATATACCTGGAATTAGAATTTATTCCCTCCTTGGCGAAGGGGATAAGTTTGACGAAAAAAGATTGGAAGAATTAAATGTGGAAGTAATTCGATTAGATTATTCCAATCCTAAAAACGAAATAAATTTATTAAAAATAAAAGATAAAAAAATTGGAAACAAAGGGATTATCATTTCTTTTGAACCAGAGCCTAAAAACTATGGGCGCGTATCAGCTTTAAATCAGATGTATTCCAACAATAATAAAGAAATAGATTTTTATATTAAAACCCAAGATTATCGCATAAAAGAATTGGTAGAACTTAAGATGGACGAATTAGATAATTTTGACATTCATTACTTTAGTATAGAGGAATTATTAATTACGGATTTATTAGAAAATAAAAACTTCCTTTTCAATTCTCCAAAAGGATTAGAAAATGGTTTTGAAAAGAAAAAGTATGAGAATATGGAAGATATAGCAAAGGAAATGGGAACTTACAATTTATTAATTATTGGATTTTCAAAAATCGGAGAACAATTCCTAAATCAAACTTCTAATTTATTGACGATAAATCCATTGGAAAATTTAAAAGTCACTATAATAGATCAAAATGCCACGAAAAAATTCCAAAAATACAGAGACTACAAGACTATGATCCACAAGGTTATGGATTACAACTTAATAGATTTGGATAGTGAAAGGGAAATAGGAAAACTGGTAAAAGAACTTCATGAAGAAAATCCTTTCAGCGGAATGCTATTTGCATCAGAAGATATTTATGACAATATTTTAAAAATCGACAGGGTTATTGATCATATAACTGACTTGCCAGTGGCAGTTTATTCTAAAGAGTTTGAAATTATTGAGACCTTAGTTGAAAGTCTTTTCCTTCGCCATGATAATATTACGGTATTTGGAGATTCTAAAGATGTTTTGACGATGGATATTATCGTAAATGAAAAGCTTCTCGAAAACGCAAAGAGCTTTAATGCCTATTACAATAAAATTTCTTCTGAATTGATGGGTTGGGACGTGGAAAAAACTTCTCAAGAAGAACAATGGAAACGACTTTCCAATATAAAAAAAGAATCCAGCATATACCAAAGTGCTCACCAAAATACAAAACGAAAAATCCTGAAAACATTTATTGATTTTGAAGGACTTCCTAATTCTGTAAGTGGACTAATAGGATTTTGGGATGAAAGACTTGAGGGTAAAAATATTTTGGAACAATTAAATATTATAGAATCCGATGGATATATGAATTATATGACAGCACTTGAGCATAAGAGATGGAATAATTTTTATTATATGAGGGATTTTGTTTTTGATGAAGTAAAGGACGAAAAGCGAAAGACTCACGATTGTTTAATCGACGATTGGGATGAATTTTTAGGAGGAATCCAAAGGGAAAAGGCCATATATGATTTCATTTCTACTTTGAGTTTAAGGTAGTTTTTCTGATATAATTGTATTTAGAATTGAGGATGATTTTATGGATTGGGAAGCTTTAAATATTATCCACTTAGATATGGATGCCTTTTATGCAGCTGTGGAAGAACTGGACAATCCTAGCTTGAAAGGAAAACCTGTAATAGTAGGGGGAACTAGTAAGCGAGGTATAGTCACAACGGCGAATTACGAAGCTAGAAAATATGGAATCCATTCGGCCATGCCACTGTTTCAAGCTAGACAAAGATGTCCCCATGGAATTTATTTGCCTACTAGAAGGGATAGGTACTCTGAAGTCTCCAAAGAAGTGTTTAATATTTTATACGAAATTACAGATCTAGTGGAAAAATTATCCATAGACGAGGCCTTTTTAGACGTATCTGATGTGGATCAAACTCCATTGGAAATAGTGAATTATATCAGAAAAAAAGTCAAAGACGAAATCGGTCTTACCATGAGTTTTGGAATTTCATATAATAAGTTTTTAGCAAAGCTGGCATCGGATTGGGAAAAACCAGAAGGGCTGACGATAATAACCGAGGATATGGTACCAGAAATACTTTTGCCCTTACCTGTGAGAAAAGTTTACGGAATAGGAAGAAAATCCGAAAAGAAATTCAATAACATTGGAGTCTTTACGGTTTCAGATATGATGAATTTGTCTGAAGAATTTTTGGTTAAATTTTTAGGAAAGATGGGAAAGGAAGTCTATGAAAGAATAAGGGGAATAGACAATAGAGTGGTAGATCCCCATAGAGAAAGAAAATCCATCGGAACAGAAAGAACTTTTAAAATGATAAGGGACAAGAAGATTTTGCGAAATCTTTTAAAATCTTATTCCAATGAAGTTTCGGAGGATATGAAAGTTAGAGGTATTGTAGGAAAGACGATAAATGTAAAAATAAAATATGAGGATTTTTCTTCCCATACGAGATCTTTTACCATGGAAAATTATACAAATTCCCCAAGTATTATTTACGATATTGCAGTGGAACTTTTAGAAGATTTGCCTTTGGAGCAGCACGTGAGATTAATTGGGCTTTCTATGTCCAACTTAGACGAAGATTTATACACGCAAATGACATTTTTATGAAGGAAAGAACTAATTATTTGAATAGAAGATTAACTTTGATATAATAGTAATGTTTAAAAGAAAATTTTATAGAGGTGTAAATTGACTTACTTATTAATATTTTTCTCTAGAATTTGTGACGTATCTCTATCTACAATGCGAACGATTTTGGTGGTTCAGGGTAGGAAAATTCCCGCTGCCATATTGGGTTTTTTTGAAGTAGTAATCTACATTATGATATTGAATACCTTGATGCAAAGCATGGACAATGTTTTTAACATCATAGCATACGGTTTGGGATTCGCTGCTGGGAACTTCGTAGGAATAAGCATAGAAGATAAACTGGCTTTAGGATACATCAGTGTCCAAATTATTATACGCGAAGAGAGTGAACATGAACTTACAGAAGCTTTGAGAAAAAGAGGATACGGAGTTACAGTATTAGAAGGACATGGATATGAAACGAAAAACTCCGTACTAATAGCAGTAATAGGAAGAAAAGAATATGATAAATTGAGATATGTAACTAAAAAAATAGTACCTAACTCATTTATCACGGTGAATAGTATCAAGCAATGGACTGGAGGATTTTTTAAGAAGTAATATGAGAATAGACGGCAGAAACTATGACGAACTTAGAACGTTAAATATAAAAAGAAATATTTTGGAATATCCTGATGGCAGTGTACTTATAGAAATGGGCAAGACGAAAATTATTGTAACTGCCATGATTGAGAATAAGGTTCCAATATTTTTAAAAGGCTCAGGCCAAGGCTGGCTTACTTGTGAATACTCTATGCTACCAGCATCTACATCCACAAGAAAACAAAGAGACTCCACTAGAGGTAGACAAGATGGGCGAGGAATAGAAATCCAAAGACTTATAGGAAGAGCGCTGAGAACTTGCATCGATCTTACAAAAATCGGCGAGCGGACGATTTGGATAGACGTAGATGTAATCCAAGCAGATGGGGGCACCAGATGTGCAGCTATTTCCGGAGGATTTGTCGCTCTTTATGATGCAGTCTATAAACTATATAAAAAGGAAAACTTAAAAGAATTTCCAATTAAATTTTTCTTAGGTGCAGTTAGCGTCGGAAAAGTACAAGACAATTTGCTCTTGGACTTGAACTACTTTGAAGACTCCAAAGCCCAAGTGGATATGAATGTCATCATGAACGACAAGGGCGAATTTATTGAAATCCAAAGTAGTGCAGAACAAGGTACATTTAACGAAGAAGAATTTGGCCAACTTTTAAATTTAGCAAAATCAGGCGTCCACGAGATAATGTTTGACCAAAATGTAGAACTGGAAGAATTAGTGGAGGATATCAAAAATGAAAAAGATAGTGCTAGCATCTAATAATAAACATAAGATAGAAGAAATAAAAGAAATCATTGGTGATTTGCATATAGAAATATTACCTAAATCAGAAGTGGGACAAGAACACTTCGATGTAGAAGAAACTGAAAATACTTTAGAAGGAAACGCATTATTAAAAGCCCAAGGCTTAAAAGATTTAATCGGCTCTGAATACATGGTAATAGCAGATGACACAGGACTCTTTGTAGATTATTTAAATGGAGAACCAGGAGTTCACACTTCCAGGTTCGCAGGAAAAGATCACGACGATGCAGCTAATAATGCTCTAATGTTAGAAAAATTAGACGGCGTGCCATACGAAAAAAGAACTTGTGAATTTAGAACTACCGTAGCAATCGTGGAAGATGGAAAAGAACCAGAATTCGTCACGGGAATACTTAAAGGACATATCGCAGAAGAACTAAGAGGAGAAGAAGGTTTTGGATACGATCCATTATTTATTCCAGAAGAATTTGATAAAACTTTTGCAGAATTGGGAACTCATGAAAAAAATCAAATAAGCCATAGAAGAAGAGCCTTTGAAAAGTTTGCTGATTATATAAGAGATTAAATTTTTGATAAACAACGTGAAAATGAAGAAATAAAGAAAACGAATTTCAAAGAACAAATTTTAAACTAAGAGAATCAGTTGTAATTAGCTGACTCTCTTTTAATTTCAAACCAAATAAAATAAAATATGAAAAAAATTTAAAAAAAGTTTCAAAAAGGTGTTTACAAAAAAAGAACTTGTGGTATAATATTCATACAAAGAAGTAAAGACTCTTTGTAATTAAAAACCGGACCAAGCTACACTGAGGATATCATAAAAATCTAAGCTAAGAAGTATTTAGCGAAGTGACTAGAGGATGATGATGTTTTTAAAGAGTAGTAAAAATTGGTTTACCTCTCAATTGAAAAACTGGTAATTGAGAGCGGAGCACAACTAAATATTGTGCTATACAGTTTATCATAGATTGCAGAATGGCTTATATTCTGAAGGTTTAGAGTAACTATTAAGTAGAGGTATTAGGTTTAGCTTTGAATTTCTAATATAAGTTTGAAAATTGTAATTTGATAATCTTAAAAAATTCTAATATTGAAAATTTTAAAAGATTGCAACTTGGTCTTAGAGTTTTATTAGAAAACATAGTTATTGAAGATTTATTGTTGAAGAATTGTAAGTCGTACAGAACATTCAAGTAGAGCAGTGAAAGTAGTATGAATGTTATGGGATTTAGAATTTGGAAGAAGTTTATAAATTGAAGATAAATTAGGTTGGAAAATAAAATTCGCGTTGAAAGTTGTGATTGGGAAAGATTTTAAATATTACATTTTAAGAAATATTTGAAAAATTAAAATTGGAAAACTTAAAGTTTAGAAACAAAGAATTAAGTAATAAGAAGAGAAACCCAAAAGGCTTAAAAAGACTCAAAATAATAAACCGGTGATTTAGTTATAGGATGTTTGAGACAGAGATTTCAGTAGTCTGTAACTAAACATAAGAAAGGTAAAATAGGTGATAGATACGATCAAACATTTACTGTGTAGCTTGGAAGGTTTTTAAGACCGATTCTGGTATTATCATATTTGATAAAGAATCGGTCTTTTTTGTTGCTGTTTTTTAAGAATCTTTGTCAAATAGTGTTGATGAAGAATTACAATAAGACCAACAAGGCTCAGGAGGCGACTCCTGGGTCTTTTTTAGTATATTGGTGAAATCCAAAATATTTATGGGCTGCGAAATAAAATTGTGCATGAAAATTAATTTTAAAATTTTGTTTACCTAAAAGTCCAAATGATGACACAGTATTGACATAATCCGTGGCTAAAATGGAAATAACAAATGAGAGAAGTCTCGAAAAATTTTATTTCCTAAGGAGGAAACAATATGAAAGCATCAAGAATTTTAGTTATAGCGTTAGCATTAGTTTTGGTAAGTTCGGTAGGAGCATTGGCAGCTTCTGCTACTAGACCAGTTGAGGTTTTGGAAGAAGTTACGGGATTGACTTGGGAAGAAATCAGAATCGAAAGAATGGCAAATGGAAAAACTTCTGGAGAAATTGCAGAAGGTAAAGGCAAGTTAAAAGAATACAAAGAGGCATTGATAGATTTCTACACTGCGAGAATAAATGAACATGTAGAAGATGGCATCTTGACAAAAGATGAGG
>JAAZCH010000212.1 GCA_012513395.1 Tissierellia bacterium | reverse complement strand
TTTGCTTCTTCGATTCCTTTTTCTACTGCTGGGAAGTAGTTTCTTGGAACTGATCCTCCGAATACTTCTTCGTCAAATACAAATTCTTCTGTAGATGGTTCGAATCTCACCCATACGTCTCCGTATTGTCCTGCTCCACCTGATTGTTTCTTGTGTCTTCCTTGGACTTCTACGGTTTGTGTTATTGTTTCTCTATATGGAATTATAAATGGCACAGTTTTTACTTCTACTCCGTAGTTATTTTTCAATTTGTCGATAATAACTTGTAGTTGTACGGAACCTTGGCCGCCTATGGTTAATTGTTTCGTTTCTGGATTTCTTGCAATTACAAAGCTTGGGTCTTCTTCTTGAAGTTTTAATAGTGATGAAGAAATTTTTTCTTCGTCTCCTTTACTCACTGGCTCTATTGCGTAGAATAGATTGGCTTGTGGGTATTTTATTTTTTTGAAAACTGTAGGTTTAGCTTTATCTGATAAAGTGTCTCCAGTTTGGGTTGCGGATAATTTTGTAGTTACTCCGATGTCCCCTGCTTGAAGTTCGTCTATGGCACTTTGCTCTTTTCCTCTTATGGTGTAAAGTCCACCCATTTTTTCCCCAGTTTTTTTCGTAGAGTTATAAAGTTCTGTATCTTTTGTGATCTTTCCAGAAACAACTTTAAATACTGAAATCTTTCCTACAAATGGGTCTGTTATAGTTTTGAAAACTACTGCTGAGAATGGATCGTTTACGTCTACACTTCTCACTTCTTCGTCTTCATGTCTAAATCCAATATGAGCTTTTTCGTGATTTGGAGCTGGCATATAGTTAATAATCATATTCAATAGGATATCTATTCCTATAGCTTTTTCTCCTGAACCTACTAATAGTGGTACTGCTGAGCCTTCGATTAAAGCGTGAGTTACGCCTTTTAGGATTTCTTCTCTTGTGAAAGCTTCTCCTTCGAAGTATTTTTCGATTAATTCTTCGCTAGATTCTGCTACTACTTCTGTAATCTCTTCGTAGATTCTTTCTGTAGCTTTTAATTGGTCGTGATTTAGTTCAATTTCTGTCGGTGCGCCGTTTTCGTATTTGTATCCTTTTTGATAAATTACATCTGTAACCCCTTGGAATTCAGCACCTTCTCCGATTGGAGTTGAGAATGGAAGTACTTTTTTACCGAATTTAGCTTCCAATTCTTCCATAAGTCTTCTGAAGTTTACATTTTCTCCGTCAATTTTGTTTACGAAAATAATTCTTGGTAGGTCAATTTCTTCACAGTATTTCCAAAGAAGTTCTGTTCCTACTTCTACTCCACTTGTAGCATCTACTACTAGAATAGCTGATTCAGCTGCTCTTAATGCGCCGTATACTTCTCCTACAAAGTCCAAATATCCTGGAGCATCGATAACATTTATTTTAGTATCTCTCCACTCTACCGGTATAACGCTAGTTCCAATAGATGATTGTCTTTGGGCTTCTTCGTTAGAGAAATCTGACAATGTATTTTTAGAACTGACATTTCCCATTCTTTTTGTAGCTCCAGATTGGAAAAGCATAGCTTCGGTAAGATTCGTCTTACCACTTCCACTATGGCCAACTAAAGCAACATTTCTAATTTTGTCAGTAGTATAAACTTTCATAATATAACTTCCACCTTTCATTTTTATGTATTTTATATAAATACTCCTTTGTATAGTATATCACAAAAGAATGAGATTTTGAAAACGATTTTTTCACCTAGACATGAGGACAATTAAAGGCCGACTTTGAATATTTATTTTATATAAAGATTTTTATTTACCCCACATAGGGTATTAAAATACTATATAAGGAGGGGAAAATGAAACTGAAAAAAATATTATTTATAACTATAATTTCAATTCTCTTATTAAGCTCGGTGGTATTTGCTGCCAGTAATAAAATAGATGAAATTTTTGTAGATGTGGAAATCTTAAAAGACGGAACAGGTATCGTCACCCAAAGGTGGCAAACGGACATCCAAGAAGGAACAGAACTCTTTATCCCAATGGAGAATTTAAACCATATGGAACTAAGAGACTTTAACGTCTCCGATAAAAGCGGTCCTTACGAATTTAAAGAAAACTGGAACAGCAAAGACTCCTTTGACGAAAAGATTCAAAGACATGGAATTTTGGAAACTTCCAATGGAATTGAGCTGGTCTTTGGAGTTAGCGAATACGGAAATAACGAATACCAAATCCAATACACCTTAGAAAACATGGTCCAATCCTTTAGCGACAAGGACGGATTTAATGTGCGATTTGTAAACGACCAAATGGACCTCGCTCCTTATAGAGTTTCTTTTAGAATCCATTCTGATGAAGTGGATTTTAATCCAGAAAATGCAAAAATCTGGGCATTTGGTTATGGTGGAAATATCGAATTTTCTCAAGGAGATATAGTGGGAAGATCCACCTCAGAATTTTCAGGAAGAAACCACGTAACTGTTTTGGTAGAAATGGAAAAGGGAATTCTTTCTCCCGCTTTTATTGGAAATGGAACTTTCCAAGAATTAAAGGAAGAAGCTTTTGTAGGCTCTAGCTACTCCATAGGAGATTCTGAATTTGACCAATCAAACAACGATGCGATAATTGACTCTTCTCGCCCTTCCAGCCCTTCTCAGCCTTCCCCAAAGATGTCCTATGGGTTTATTGGTGCAGTTGTATCAGTTATAATAGGAATTGGCGCTGCAATAATGGCAATATTTTCTTCAACTGGAATTAAAAACTACGAAGAAGTTGAAAGCAAAACTCCAATTAGAGAAATCCCCTTTAACGGAGAGATCTCTCCCACTTTCTATTTTGCAAGCCTAAGGCCAAATTATAAAGACGAAAACTCTGGTCTTAACCTTTTATACGCTTATTTGATGAAGTGGTTTTTAAATAAAAACATCTCCGAAAACTACGAATTTATAAAAGAGCCGGAACATCTATCTAGGTTGGGAGAAAAAGAAAAAAAGAAAAATAGCGAATATAAACTCTGGGAATTCCTATTAGACGGAATCGAATCTTCAGAAGATTTATACGGCAAGGGATTTGAAAAATACATGGAGAAAAACTATATGAAATTATCATATGTACTTCAACTCGCTAAAAAAGAAGGGGAAAACTTTGCTTTGGAAAACGGATTTTTGGAAAAAAGATCCAGATTTGGCCCAATAAAATCCAGATATCTAACAAAATCTGGAATTGACGAGATGCTTAAAATTTTGGGAACTGAAGAAGAAGTTTTAAGTAAAAGTAAAGACACCCCTTTAAACCCAGAACTTCTGGTTGTCTCAACTCTGTTGGGATTAAACCCTCAACTAAACGGCGAAGAAGACTTTGAAGACTTTAAAGAATACCAAGAAGGATATCCTTATGGAACCACATACGTTCCATATTATCTGTTTTTAAATAACACTAGACGAGTTGCAAACTCTGCAAGTACAGGATTTAAAAAAGGCATTTCTTCATCTGGAAGTAGCAGCAGTAGCGGCTTTGGCGGAGGCTCTTCCTTTGGAGGAGGAGGCGGATTCTCC
>JAAZCH010000211.1 GCA_012513395.1 Tissierellia bacterium | reverse complement strand
GTATGGTAACCATAGGTTTTTCTATTTCTATCATTCACAAAGCCTCCTTATCAAAGCATGAAAAAGTCAGTTTACACTCTCCTACGTTTTGGTGGTCTAGTTCCATTATGTGGTAGTGGAGTCACGTCTTTGATCATACTAACTTCGAGACCTGCAGCTTGAAGTGCTCTTATAGCTGCTTCTCTACCGGATCCAGGGCCTTTAACAAATACTTCAACACTTTTAAGGCTATATTCTCCCATAGCTTTTTTAGCTGCTTCATCTGCTGCTTGTTGTGCAGCGAATGGAGTGGATTTTCTCGATCCTCTAAATCCTAATTGACCTGCACTTGCCCATGATAATACATTTCCATTTGCGTCGGAAATTGTAACCATGGTGTTGTTAAAGCTGGAAGCAATGTGAGCTTGACCTTTTTCGATGTACTTACGTTCTCTTCTTCTTGTACGTGTACCTTTACGTTTTGTTGGCGCCATTTATTAATTACCTCCCTCTTTATTTTTTCTTTTGAACTTGTCTCTTAGGACCTTTCCTAGTTCTTGCGTTTGTTTTAGTTCTTTGTCCTCTCACTGGAAGACCTCTTCTATGTCTCGTACCTCTGTAGCAGTTAATGTCTCTAAGACGTTTGATATCCATTGCTCTATCTCGTCTTAAATCCCCTTCTACATGGTAATGTTCTACTTCTGCTCTTATTGCGTTTTCTTCAGCTTCTGTTAAATCCTTTACTCTCGTATCAGGATTAATTCCAGCCTTTTCTAGAATCTCAAGAGATCTAGCTCTTCCAATGCCATAGACATAGGTTAGTCCAACCTCTATTCTCTTTTCTCTTGGTAAGTCAACACCAGCTATTCTTGCCATATAAGTCTTACACCTCCGCCTTAGCCTTGTCTTTGTTTATGTCTAGGATTTTGACAGATAACCATTACTCTGCCTTTCCTTTTAATAATTTTGCATTTTTCACACATCTTTTTAACAGATGGTCTAACTTTCATAATATTATTCCCTCCTTGATTACTTGTTTCTCCAAGTAATTCTTCCTATAGTCAAGTCATATGGAGACATTTCCACTGTCACAGTATCTCCAGGAAGGATTTTTATATAATTCATCCTAAGCTTTCCAGATATGTGAGCCAATATTTCGTGTCCGTTCTCCAACTCTACCTTAAATTGAGTATTCGGTAGGGATTCTTTTACTACTCCTTGTACTTCTATAATGTCTTCTTTACTCATATATTGAAACCTCCTGTATCTCTAATCAATCCTTCGAGTAGGGCATTAAAATTCTCTTTACGTAAGCGTCATTGAATTGATACTTACCAAATTGTTTACTTTCTATTTCGTTAAAAACTTTATTATAAACATCTAGATGTTTGATCTTTTTTAACTTCGGTTTTGCGAGTGTTCTTCGTCTTCCATCGACTATGTGAACATAGTCATCGTCTATTATTCTTACAACAATAAAGACATCGCCAGCGTCACGACCGTTTTTGGATCTAACAACTTGCCCAATCTTTAGATATTTCGCGTTCTCCATCAACTAAGATTCGATTCCTTCGAAAATATCTTTAGTAACCTCGTCTATTGACTGAGATCCGTCTACATCGAATAAGGTCCCTTGCGCCTTGTAATAGTCAATTAAAGGTGAAGTTTGGTCGGTGTAAACTTGTATTCTTACAGAAACTGTTTCCTCCGTATCGTCAGATCTAATAATTAAATCTGCGCCTTCGTTGTCACATTTGCCTTCCACTTTTGGAGGTTTGGCATTAATATTATAAGTCGCTCCACATACTGGACAAACTCTTCTAGATGTCGCTCTATCGATTAATACGCTAGGGTCAACATTTATATTAATGACTTTTGTAAGTTTGATTCCTAATTTGTCCAATTCAGCATCTAGTGATACCGCTTGTGCTACATTTCTAGGAAATCCATCTAACAAAAATCCTTCTTTTGTGTCATCTCTGGTAATTCTTTCTTGGATCAAGCTTACTACTAGTGAGTCTGGAACAAGTGTGCCTTGGTCCATATATCCTTTAGCTTTTTTTCCCAATTCTGTACCGTTAGCGATATGTTCTCTTAGAATATCGCCTGTTGAGATATGTGGAATGTCGTATCTTCCTACTATTTCTTGTGCTTGCGTGCCTTTGCCGGCCCCTGGAGGACCCAGTATAATTAAATTCATCCTAACCTCCTAGTTTAAGAAACCTTTGTAATGTCTAATCATCATTTGTTGTTCAATAGACTTAACTATTTCTATAACAACACCTACAACGATTATAATTGACGTTCCACCAAAAGCTATTGGAATTTTTGTAAAAATACTTAAAAATGTTGGTATTGTAGCTAAAAATGCTAGAACTACAGCACCTACTATTATTATTCTATTCAATATTTTTTGTAAATAATCTGATGTAGATCTTCCTGGTCTAATACCTGGAATAAATCCACCATTTTGTTGAAGTTGTTTTGAATACTCTACTGTATTAAATTGCATTGATGAGTAGAAGAAGGCAAAAGCAATAATTAATACTATATTAAATACTGTATAAATTATTGTTCCTTGTGTTGTCGTTCCTGGTGTAAACCAGTTCTTAAAGAAGTTTGCAATTGCTCCATCTGGGTTTACTAATGAAAATAATCCTGGAATGGACATTATCGCATTTGCAAATATTACTGGCATTACTCCTGACATACTTACCTTTATCGGTATATGAGTGGATTGTCCACCATATAGTTTTCTTCCTACTACTCTCTTTGCATATTGTACTGGGATTCTTCTTTCCCCTTCATTTATTGCTACTACTACAAATACTACAAAGATTGCAAATAGTGCAAATAGTACAACTGATATTATATTTAAATATCCTATGCTTATTCCATAAATCATGTTCCTAATATCGCTAGGCAATTTACCTACAATTCCTAGGAAGATTATTATTGAAGTACCGTTACTTATACCGTATTTAGTAATTTGATCCGCTAACCATATTAGAAATGACGTACCACCTACTATTGATATTATAATAATTGAATTTTGCATCATACCATCTGCTTCAACATATTGTCTAAATATGCCGAATGTATATCCGAATGCTGTTACGAATGCTATAGCAATCCCTAGATACTTAGTATAAAGTTGGATTTTCT
>JAAZCH010000210.1 GCA_012513395.1 Tissierellia bacterium | reverse complement strand
GGAAGAATCCATTGATGAACTTACATTAGGTAATAGCGAATTTATTGCCAAAATGTATAGAAAAAGATTTCGCGATTCAAATTTGTTAGGAAAAATTATTGTATTTGAAGATATCAGCGAATTGAGTTCATATGCGGATAAAAAATTCTACTCAAGTCATATTACTTTTAAAGATCTAATTTTTGAAAGTCCTTTAATGGAAAAATGCGTAAAAACTGCTATGGAGTTTTCTCAAATGGATGTAGAAATACTCATAACAGGAGAATCAGGAACGGGCAAAGAACTTTTTACTAGAGCAATACATAATTTAAGTAGCAGAAGAGACAAACCCTTTATAGCAATCAACTGTTCTTCACTTCCTGAACAGCTTTTAGAAAGTGAGCTGTTTGGTTATGAAGATGGAAGTTTTACAGGAGCTATCAAGGGAGGCAAGGCTGGAATATTCGAAAGCTGTAATGGTGGCACTATATTTTTAGATGAAATTGGAGATATGCCAATCCATTTACAAGCCAAGCTTTTAAGAGTCCTTCAAGAAAAGCGAATAAGAAGAATTGGAGGTTCGGAAGAAATTCCGGTAAATTTCAGACTTATTTCAGCTACGAATAAAGACTTAAAGAATATGATATTAAAAGAAGAATTTAGATTGGATTTGATGTATAGATTGAATACTTTAAGTTTGAGCATTCCTCCCCTTAGAAAGAGGAAAGAAGATATAAAGCCTTTAGTGGAATATTTTACAAAAAAATATTCAAATGGAAATGGCAATGAAAAGTATTCTCAAGACGCTATAAAAGCTCTTTTATCCTATAATTATCCTGGTAATGTTAGAGAATTGCAAAATATAATCATAAGAGCTTTAACTACCCTAAAGGGAAATGTAGTTAAGCCTTCAGATTTAAAATTTTACTTTGAAGATAGTTCAAATGGTGTGAATGAAACATTTGACGAAAAAGTAGAAAAGTTTGAAATAGAATTGATAACGAGTGCTTTAGAAGATGGTGTCAGTATTAGACAGACGGCCCATAATCTAGGAATAACTCACACAAAACTTATTAATCGCATGAAAAAATATAAATTATAAAAGTTGAGGTGTTTTATGGACCATAACAAAAAAGTAGAACCTAGAGGTTATGCTTTAATACCATTTGCAATATTTATTTTAGTTTACTTATTGTCAGGAATTATACTACAAGGACAAGGGGTAGACATGGCGTTTTACCAAATGCCAGCTCCCGTAGCTTCTTTTGTAGGTATTATATTCGCTTTTATCATGTTTAAAGGAACAATCGACGAAAAGTTTGAAACTTTCGTTAAAGGTTGTGGCGACGAAAACATAATTATTATGTGTTTGATTTACATACTAGCAGGAGCATTTTCTGCAGTTGCTACAGCTAGTGGTGGTAGAGATGCAGTTGTTAATGCAGGATTGTCAATTATACCTCCAAATCTAATTAGTGCAGGTATATTTATTATAGCAGCATTTATGTCCACATCTACTGGTACATCAGTAGGAACTATATCAGCTCTGGGAACTATTGCTTTAGGACTTGGAGAAGGTGCAGGATTAAATCCAGCTTTAGTATTAGGTGCTTTGGTTGGTGGATCTATGTTTGGTGATAACTTATCTATTATTTCAGATACAACAATCGCAGCAACTAGAACTCAAAAT
>JAAZCH010000209.1 GCA_012513395.1 Tissierellia bacterium | reverse complement strand
TACAATATGTATTAAGTAATACATAATACATTTTGTATTGAGAATTATACTGGAAAGTTGTTAAGTTAATAAGGAGGATAAAATGGCAAAACAAGAAAAAGTAGATTTCATTTACTTAGACGAAGAAGACATGATTGAAGCAGGCGTATTGGATATGGAAGCGTGCGTTGATGAGATGGAAGAAGTTTACAAACTTCTAGGAGCAGGAGACTATGTAATGGGAGGAAAGAATCAAAACTCTCACGGTATGGTATTGACATTCCCTGATAAACCTGAACACGAAGGAATGCCCCACAATGGGCCGGACAGAAGATTTTGTGCAATGCCAGCTTATCTAGGTGGTAAATACCAAGTTGCTGGTTGCAAATGGTATGGATCTAACTTAGACAATCTTCAAAAAGAATTGCCAAGATCTATTCTTATGATGACATTAAACGACAAAGACACAGGAGCTCCTTTAGCTTTTATGTCTGGAAACTTATTAAGTGCTTGGAGAACTGGAGCAATTCCAGGAGTTGGAGTAAGACACTTAGCAAATCCAGACGCAGAAGTAATTGGTATTTTAGGTGCTGGATCGATTGGAACATCCACAGCAGAATCCCTAATTAAAGAAGCGAAAAATCTTAAAAAAGTAAAAATTTATGACATCGTCTATGACCACTCTAAACTTCTTCAAGGAAGACTAATGGAAGAATACGACATTGACGTGGAAATAGTAGACTCAACAGAAGAGTTAGTTAGAGGATGTGATATCCTTAACCTTGCCACATCAGGAGAAGCGAACCCCACTATTAAAGAAGAATGGGTAAAACCAGGATGCTTAATAACAGCATCTTCCAGTGGAAACTTTGACCCTGACTTTGCAATAAATAGAATTAGACTAGTTGTGGACAACTGGGCAATGTACGAAGCTGTTGTGGAAGAAGATTCTTATCCATACAACAATTTGGCTATGGGAGTTTTAGGTAGACAATTTTTGGATTGGATACACGAAGGAAAGATGACAAAAGATATCATAATTGACATTGGCGATATCATCAATGGAGATGTGCCAGCAAGAGAAAGTGAAGACGACATAATTATCTTTGCCCTTGGTGGACAACCAGTATACGACGTTGCGTGGGCTCACTATGTCTATCAAAATGCCATAGAAAAGGGAATTGGAACAAAACTAAATCTATGGGATAGAGCATATCAAGCTAGAAAGATAAAGACACAATAATATAAAAGAGAGTCATGGAAACGTGACTCTCGCAATTATATTTAGAATTAAAAAATAAAGAAAGAGGTGCACAAGTGACGGTTTATGATCTTTTTGTAGATTTCACAATAGCGAGTTTTCTAATTTTAATAGGACAACTTATGAGATCTAAATTAGGAATATTTCAAAGGTTTTTTATCCCGGCAAGTGTTTTGGCAGGTTTTTTAGGCCTAGCTTTAGGTCCTAGCGGATTTAATATTTTACCATTTTCAGGATCCATTGGCTCTTATGCAGGTATTTTGATAATTATAGTTTTTACAGTTGTAGGATTAAACGGCTTTGAAATTGAAAAAGGAGAAGGCGGACAACAAGCTAAAAGGCTAATTGGTTATCAAATATTTAAAATTATAGCTTGGGGAATCCAAATTTTTGTACCTATAGTATTTACAATGTTAATACTAAAAAGGATTTGGCCAGAATTAAATGACGGCTTCGGCTTACTTTTACACTCTGGATTTTACGGTGGACACGGTACTGCAGCAGCAGTAGGAAAAACGTTCTCAGACTTAGGTTGGACAGCAGCGCCCGACATTGCCATAACCTTTGCAACAATAGGTATATTGACAGGTGTATTTGGCGGAATATTACTTATAAATATTGCTGCAAAAAAAGGACAAACTGCATATTTAGAAGACTTTAAATATGTGGGAGGAGATTTAAGAACTGGACTGATTTCAAAAGGAAACAGACAATCCATGGGAGAAGAGACCATCTCTTCTGTATCCTTAGATACTTTAGCATTCCACTTATCTTTGATTTTAACTATAGGCGGCGGAAGTTATCTACTGAATCAATTTATCTCTCAAAATCTCGTATCGGGAATTCCAGATTTTACTGTGGCTTTTTTAGTGGCTCTATTGTTTTTCATATTAGCAAGAAAAACTCCTTTATATAACTACGTCGATAGAACGGTAAATACTAGAATTTCAGGAACAGCCACAGACTATCTAGTTCTATTTGGAATAGCATCTGTTAGATTAGACGTCGTAATGGAATACGCAGGACCAATAGTGCTTTCAATGATACTTGGATGGCTATTAGTTGTATCAGTAGTTTATCCCTTTGGGAAAGCTTACAACAAAGACAGCTGGTTTGAAAGATCCATATTTGTCTACGGTTATTCCACTGGAGTATTTGCAATCGGATTTGTGCTATACAGAATAGTCGACCCTGAAAATAAATCCAGAACAATCGAAGATACAGCTATGACGCCCTTTACAAATATTGCAGAAATTGCAATTTGGTCAGCCTTTCCAGCTTTATTAATAAACGGTCAATGGCTCGTTGCTGCAGGATTGGGATTGGCAATTCTAGTAGTATCCGCAATTATTACGAAGATGACAGGAACTTGGATACTTGGGATGCCAGATAGCGAAAGAAATATATTGGCAAATAAAAAATAAAATAATCTCGAAAAATCTTCGAGAAAAACAGGT
>JAAZCH010000208.1 GCA_012513395.1 Tissierellia bacterium | reverse complement strand
TCCCAGTTAGCTGGTAGAGCTACTTTGTCTTTGTCATTCTTTTGTAGACCAATGATTATCCTCTTTATCTCTGCGAAGTTTCTTCCTAAAACTGCTGGATAATAAAGAATAGTTCTCATCATGCCTGTTGGATCTACGAAAAATACAGCTCTAACTGCACTGGTTTCTGATTCACCTTGAATCATACCGTATTTATTTGCAACTTCCATTTTTATATCGTCAATTACTGGGAATTGGATTTCAGGATTTTCTATACCATCCCAAGAGTAATTTCTCATTGCTCTTACCCATCCCAAGTGAGAATGTACTGAGTCTACTGATAGACCTACTAATTCGGTGTTGAGTTCTTGAAATTCATCATACATACTGGAGAAGGTCATAAATTCTGTGGTACATACTGGGGTAAAGTCTGCAGGATGTGAAAATAAAATTACCCACTTACCTTCATAATCCTTTGGAAAATTGATTATTCCATGAGTCGTATTCGCTGTGAATTCCGGAGCTGGTCTTCCAATAATAGGGAAATTTACTGTCTTTTCTTCTCTTTCAAAGTGTTCTGTCATAAACATCTCCTCCTAAATATTTTCTAATCAATATCTTCCTATATTAATAATACCCTAAAATACAATTTAAACTAACATTCAAATAAACTAAATATATTTACTTCCTTCTCTTATGCTCAATTTTGACATCTCGTTTGAATATCTTTCTATAAAATTTCTTACCCAATGAGGATTGACTTTGGAATAATCTCTAAGAGCCCAGCCAATTGCTTTATTAATAAAAAATTCGTCGCTGCCAAAATTATTTTTTAATATTTTTCCCAAGAGTTCGATATTTGTATTTTTCTTTCTCATTAATTGGTGAGTTATGGCAACTCGTCGTAACCAAAAATCCTTGTCCAAAGACCACATTAGCATAAGCTCATCTACTCTAGAATCTGTCAAACCAATATCACCAATTATAGTGTTCATCACATCTATAGAGTCCCACCATTGGTTGGTTTTGACAAATACTTCCATTTTTTTAATGTCTTCAAATTTTAAAGACTTTTTCTGAGCAAGTAAGTAATCCAGTGCTAAATAATGCATATCTCTATACTCATCTTTAAAGCATAGATATAAAAATTCCCAATCCACAACTCCAGAAACTTTGTCCGCTTTTATGACTTCTTTATAGACGTCTCTTCTTTCTTTTGTCTTCAATCCATAGCATTTAAATTTATTTCTCAAGTATTTCGCCATGGGTATCGCCTGCTCTTCATTTTTTTGCGATTCAAAACTCTCTTTAATCATTAAATATTTATCCATATGGCTCCTTTATTTTTTTCTAATAGGATGTCGAATAATTGTCTTAAGTTTTTCTGGGACAGTTTTTCTAGGATCTGATAAATATATTTCGTGATGATGCCTAAACTCGTCAAAATCGTATTCGTACCCGTTTTCAAGCATATATTGTTCCATAATCTTTACCGTATCTATCTCTCTATCATAAGGCCCAACATGAAGCATTTGAACGACCAAACCTTCAGTAATAGATACCAGCTCCACCTTGGATAAATCTATTTTTTTCTTTTTTGTAGCTTCTTCTATCGCCCAATTGAAGTCTTGTTTTGTAATAAAATCTGGTAATCTAATCACAGATATCCACTGAAATTTAGATTTGTCAGTTAGGTCTACTCCTTTAATATCTTCTTGCCACCAAAATCCTTCAAGAGGAGGTACTACATATTGAAAAAAATCTGTAATTTTGTAATCTCCCTTATAACTCATTTTTAATGTGTATGATATTGTATAGAGCATCTCCAGAGCTTTTGAATATTCTCCACTTTCTTCATTGGGGTCTCCCTTGCCGCGGACAGCTAGAAAATTCATTGAGGGAATTTCAATAATTTCCGGTTTTGATTTTGGTTGATAGAATTCTTTAAATTCTTTTTTGAAATCAAATGCCATTTCTTTCTACCTCTATTTCATAATTTTCTTTAACAAACCTAGTTTATCCTTATACGGAGGATACCTAAGGGGAATATCTAAAAAGTTGGGTTTCTCTACGATGCTTTTTTTATTTGAGAAGGTA
Organism: Tissierellia bacterium; assembly: GCA_012513395.1. The sequence goes on along the minus strand of JAAZCH010000208.1, from coordinate 8,582 downwards.
TCAAAACTAAACTTTCCATGATATTTACCCATACCACTGTTCCCCACTCCTCCAAAAGGTAGATTAGGATTAGCAAGTTGCATCAATACGTCATTGATGCATCCACTTCCATAGGAAATTTCATTTTTTATTTTTTCTTTGTTAATCTTATCTTCAGAAAAAAGATATAAAGCCAAAGACTTTGGTCTCAATTTTATTTCCTCAATCATTGAATTTAAATTATCATACTCAATTATGGGAAGAATCGGTCCAAAGATTTCCTCTTCCATAATTTTGCTATCCCAATTAATTTCAGACAAAATTGTAGGTTCTATTTTTTGATTGTCTAAATTGCTGTTGCCGCCAAATTCTTTTTTCCCTTCATTCAGCAAATCAATTAGTCTTTTAAAATGTTCAGGTGAAATGATTTTAGGATATTCAGGATTTTCCAAAATATTAGTTCCGTAAAATAAAAATAAATGTCTTCTTATTTCTTCTATCAATCTACCCTTAATTTTTTTATCTACAAGAATATAATCTGGAGCCACACAAGTTTGTCCTGCATTTAAAAACTTCCCCCATGCTATGGTCTTTCCAGCTAAAGTAATATTTGCAGTTTCGTCTACGATGCATGGACTCTTTCCGCCCAGTTCCAATGTTATAGGTGTTAGGTGTTTCGCTGCAGCTTCCATGACGACTTTTCCTACTTTTGCACTTCCTGTGAAAAAGATATAGTCGTAATTTTCTTTTAATAATTCTTCGTTGGAAACTTCTTCGGAATTAACTACCCTAATCAGTCTTTCGTCAAAGTTTTCATCTAGAATTTTTGTCAAGATTTCAGTTGTGTTCTTAGATTTTTGGGAAAGCTTTAAAATATTGCAATTTCCTGCAGCTAGCGAACCTATCAATGGAATCATAGCCAGTTGTAATGGATAGTTCCAAGGGGAAATTATTAGGCTAATTCCATATGGCTCTGAGTATATAAAGCTTTGTGAGGGAAATTGAGTTATAGGAGTGTGAACCCTTCGTCTTTTTGTCCACTTAGGCAGATTTTTTATAGTCAAAGAAAGTTCTTCTTTTACTATTCCCATTTCAGTAACATAGGCTTCGAAATTAGATTTATTTAAATCTTCGTATAGAGCATGTAAAATTTCACCTTCATGCACTTCTAAAAGGTGTTTAAGTTTATTCAAGTTTTCCAATCGAAATTCTAAATTTTTTGTGGCATTGCTGTTGAAGAAATTTCTTTGTTTTTCTAATAGTTTTGATATTTCCATGCTCTACCTCCTTTGCAAAACGTCAGTCTTTTAAATAAATTTTAATATTTATTTTCAGCCAATTGCTCTTCATTTCTTTTTTCTCAATTTTTCCAAATAATAACTTGCCAGCGTCCATAAGTCTTGAAAAAATTATATTGTCTGCTTTAGGTACATATCCTACCTTGACACCATTTTCATTTTTTATTACTATGGCTTCTTCGTCGTAAGGATTGTCTGGTTCTCTAAAAAAATCCAATTTGTCGCCGATATTTATAAAAGGTTCTAGTTCTTCTATTCCTTCTATGTGACTGGTTCCAGCAATATGCGTATCAAATAAAAATATATCCCTTTCAAATGGTTTGGGAATTTCTATTTTCCCATTATGTTTTAATAATTCGACCAAAGAAGTTCCACTAAGTTCTATTTCATTGCTCACAAAATCACCTCAACATATTTTGGATTTGGGTTTCGTAATTGGCAATTGCCTTTCTAAATACAATTATTATTTCATCCAATTTCTTTTTTCGGTTACTCAATTCTACTTCATCATCGATTATTGATTTTAAATTGTAAGGATACTCCCTCTTAATTGCTTCGATGCTCTTTGTCACTTTTTCTAGTGTGGACTTCAGTCGAGTTTTTTCCTTTTCTAATTCCGCCATAGAACCTAAATCACTAATCGAAATATCTTTGTCGCTAATTACTATTTCGATTAATTTTAATGTCTCTAAATCTCCATTTTCATAAGCTTTAACAGCTTTATTAAATAAGTGAAGATTTTCCTTTGTAATGTTGGGATTTAAATCTGGGTGAAGTTTTTTTGCTATTGCTCTGTAAAGTTTTTTTATTTCTTTCTGCTTTTCTTCTGACATTACCCCGAGACTATTCCATTCAATAGCGTCCTCTAATTTTCCCATTTGCACTTTTAATTTTTCTTCGTATTCAATAAATTCCCGTTCCAATGTATCTTCGATATTTTTTAAATCGACTTTTTCTTGGCGATTTAATTTAGCTTGAATCAACTCAATTTTTCTACGAAGTCTTAAATATTTACATTCTAATTCAAAGGCCTTCACCTCTAGATGACCTAGATTAACCATATAGGCCATTTCAATATTTTTGCACTCCACAAAAATTAGAGTGTCCTTTTCCAATACTAACATGGATAATTCCACACGCAGTTTTTCAACTTCTCTTTTTAACTCATCAAACTGAGGCATTACAATTATTTTTCCTTTTTTATCGGAGTCCTTATTCATTTTTTGTCCTTGATATACTCATTAAATTCATTATAAAAACTGAGTAAATAGTCGTCCAAGTAACTTATAGCTCCCTCTTCTATCTCCTTTGGAATTTCGTAGTATTCACCAGCGATAGAGCCCGTTATAGCTGCCAGTGTATCGCTATCTCCTCCAACAGATATAGCAATTCTAATTGCGTCTTCAAAGGATTTGGATTCTAAAAACGCTTCGATAGCTTGGGGTACTGTATCTTGACAAGTTTCGTTGAATCTATAAGTCTCTCTAATTTCATCAATTGTAAAATCTAAATCATAATAGTTCGTTTCTATCTCTTTTCTAATTTCATCTATACTTCTTCCAGTTTTTGCCATATAAATTGCAACTGAAGTAGCTTCAGCTCCCTTGATACCTTCAGGATGATTATGACTTACTTCTGTTACTGCTTGTGAAAGCTTTTTTACTTCCTCTATGGAGTTTGCAAAATATACTACTGGGCTTACTCTCATGGCAGATCCATTTCCAAAACTGTTGTAGGGTTTCGGAAACTCTTCGCTAAATATCCAGTCATAAAATCTTCCGCCAAAACCACAGTGGGGATATCTTCTACCTATTTCTTGCATATATTTTACAGAATTTTTCTTTAGCAATTCCAAATAATCTTCGTCAATTACTTTGAACTTTTTGGAAGTTTCAATCAGAGCTTTCCCAATTGCAATGGTCATTATCGAATCGTCAGTAGCTTCGCATTGACCTACAAACAAATCAAAATCTTTACTTCTGTGATTATTAAATTCGAATCTCGATCCTACTACATCACCTATTATTGCGCCTAACATATTCTCTCCTTTCGACTACATCTTCGGTCCATGTCTTTGGATAATGTCATCGTATTTTTCCAAAATTTCCGAACCTTTTTTAGTAATCTTGTATCTTCTCAGTTCTATTAACTCTTCCAAACGCTCTTTTGGAATTTCTAGCGTTCTAGCTACTAGCTCGTCTTTTTTCCCACCGATTGGAAGTCCTTCTGTCTTTAGAATTCTTTTTAATATTGTCATATTAAGTAGGTCCACAGTATCAGCTGCATTTCCTAATTCCACAAAACCATTTTTTATTAACCTTTCTATACTTTCATCGCTATTTACTCCATAACGATACTCAAAATATTCTGGTATCATCGAGTCATTCGTAAAATTTCCAAAATGTATTCTCCAAAGCATGACGATATCTCCTGGAAATAATCCTTCCTCAGTTTTAATCATTTGTCTTTTCTCAACTTTTTTATATGGAAACTTCTCTGGCCTTTCTTCCCATTCTTTCAAATCCCTTTTGGGAGAAATGTATGGTTGCTCAGGATAGTCTGAGTAGATTGGATGTGTAATTTTTTTCATTATGGCCTCCAATTACAAATTTCTTATTTCTTAATATACCCATCTTACAAATTATTGATAGATTGATTATGCTTTTCTTCACTGTTATAATTAAATTGATTGATAAGGAGTGATTGAATGACTACAAAAATAGATTTATTAATTAAAAATGCAAATGTTTTTAATTCGTATTTAAAGGAATTTATCCCTGGAGATATTGCAATCTTAGATGGCAAAGTTTTATTTGTAGACGAATCAAAGTTAATGGAATTTGACTTTGAAAAGGTCGTAGACGTGGAAGGAAAATATGTAATCCCAGGGCTAATCGATATTCATATGCATATCGAAAGCTCAATGGTAACGCCTGGTTCATTTTGCGACCATGTTGCTAAATGTGGAGTGACTACTATAGTTGCCGAATCCCATGAAATAGGAAATGTAAAAGGCATCGATGCTGTTATGGAAATGATAAAAGCCAGCGAAAAAAGCCCCATCGATGTATTCTTCGGAATACCTAGTAGCGTTCCTTCTACTACATCTGAATTGGAAACTACTGGCGGTAAAATTGACTTCGAAGATATGAAATTTCTTTTAGAGCAAAAGGAAATTATTTGTCTTGGAGAAGTTATGAATTACAAAGAAGTGATCAGAGAAAATGACTTAGAAGTTACCAAATTCATAAACTATTTAAATAAAAATTATCCCCACTATACCATTGAAGGCCATTGTCCCTCTTTAATGGGATTGGATTTGGCTAAATATATTTATCTAGGAATAGATTCTGATCACACAGAACACAGTCTAGAAGAATTTATCGACAGATTCAAACAAGGAATGTTCGTGCAAATTCAAGAAAAATCTTTGTCAGTGGATTTGTTCAATTACATTTTTGAAAATGCTTTGTTTGAGCATTGTGCCTTCGTAACAGATGATGTCATGACGGATAAATTGTATGAAAATGGGCAGCTAGATGACGTGGTGAGAAAAGCTATTCAAATTGGCTTCCCCATAGAAGAAGCAATTTATTGCAGCACATATACTCCAGCTAGACGAATGAAATTAACAGACAGAGGAGCAATCTCTCCAGGAAAATTGGCGGATTTTGTCGTTATAGAAAATTTATTTGATCTAGAAATTAATTCAGTTTATAAAAATGGCGAATTAATTTTTGATAAGAATAGCGAAGACGTTCAAGTAAAAGAACACTATAAATTTCCTGAAGAATATTATAAAAGCATAAAACTTGAGAAAGTAACTCCAGCTGATTTGGAAATATTTACAGATGAGAACTCCGAAAGTGTAAAAGTTAGATTGATGGTAGTTTCTGATGGAACTACTAGAATAATAGAAGAAGTTGGCGAAGTACCAATTAGAGATGGAAAACTGGATTGGGAAAATTCTGAATACATCTTAGGTGTCGTCTTCGATAGATATGGAATTACGAAAAATAAATCCTTTGCATTATTAAAAGGAGATTGTATAAAAACTGGCGCTGCTGCCACGACTTGGTTCCATGACAGCCACAATTTATTCGCAATGGGAAAGGACAAAGCATCCTTAGTCACTGCAATAAATACTATAATCGAACAGCAAGGTGGATTTGTAGTCGCCAAAGATGGCGAAGTAGTTGGCAACCTTCCACTGCCCGTTGGTGGAATTATGTCTGACGAACCTGTAAAGGATGTAGCAGAAAAATTGAAAGAAGTTAGAAATGCATTAATTGCTCAAGGCTATAAGCATTACAATCCAATTATGTCCATAGGAACTTTAGGACTAGCAGTTAGCCCATTTTTAAAACTAACTGACGTAGGATTAGTAGATGTGCCCAATGGAGAAATCGTAGATCTGATTATAGATTAAAATAAAATCTGCTTTGATATAGATTTCAAAGCAGATTTTTTATTTAGCAATGCCATATAATTTTAGCTGGATTTTCTTCATTTTCTACAGCCACTTTCCTTAAAGCATCTTCCATTTTTTTACATTCTATTTCCGCTGCCTTTTCAATTTCATCCCAAGGCAAATCCGTTCCCACTTTCTCATATGCAAGCGCCAATGCTCCGTAAAAAACAAGTCCAATGCAATGTCTAGGTGAGTGAATTGTAGATGCACTTTGTCCTATTGCCCTAGCTATACTTTGGGGGATGACATTTCCATCAGATTCTCTAGCGGCCTCATGGCATAATAAAATATCCTTCTTCGCTTCTGGCAATTTTATTTCTTTTAAAAACCATCTTCGTCCTGCGACTAACGCATTTAGTGGTCGATTGTCCTCTGGATAGTATTTATTCCACACTGGAAGTAAAATATTTTCCGAATAATCCATTGCCCAATTTCCTAAAGTTTCTTTGCTTTGGGTTTCAATTAATCTCATAAGAGATTGAATATATGGTGCATTGTAATTACTAAGCATCTTTTTTAATTTTTTCATAAATTTTCCTTTTCTGTTTCAAATTGAAATTTTTTATCTCTTGTGAGCAATTTTCTATACATTCGATCTATTAATATTGCTCCCATTGGCGCTGTAACCATAATCGAAACAACTGCAACAGTCAAAACTATTTCCCCACATGCAAGACCCATAGCAAGGGGAAGTCCGCCTATTGCTGCTTGGACTGTAGCTTTTGGGATGTAGGAGATTCCGGAAAATATTCTTTCTTTGGTATTTAAATCTGTTTTTATTAAGCTTAAAAATACTCCCAAAAGTCTAAAAGCCAGCACTCCAAAAATTAATACGATTACAATATACCCAGCATTCAATGCATAATTAATATCCACAGTGGAGCCTACTAGTACAAAGAGTAGTATTTCTGCTCCAACCCACAGCTTTGAAAACTTTATTGAAAGTCTATCTGCAACGATTGGAAGGTTTTGGTGTATGGAAATTCCCATGGCCATAATGGCTAATAAACCTGAGAATCCCACATAACCTTTCAGAGTCTGTTCAACAGTAACCAAAATGAATGAAGTAGAAAGAATAAAAAGAACTTTTCCAGTATCTCTAATGATAAAGTTAGAAAATATTTTCGAAATTACATTCCCAATTATTCCCCCTCCAATAATTCCAAAAATTATAGACGTGGGAATCGTCAAAAAACTTATAGGAGTTATGATTCCACTTTGGGCTAATCCTGTAAATGCTGTAAATAATACTATTACAAATATATCATCTACTGCTGCTCCTGCCAAAATTATTTGTGGAATTCTTTTTTTAGTCCCATATCCATTCTCCATGAGCATAAGCATTCTAGGCACAATAACTGCAGGAGACACCGCTGCTACGACTGTCCCCATTATTGCAGCTTCCAAAATGGACAATCCTAAAAATCTTGGGGCTAAAATTAACATACCTATTATCTCTAAGCAAGCAGGAACAAAGCACATAAGAATTGCAGGTCTTCCAATTTGTTTTAAATCTTTTAAATCTAGATTTAATCCTGCTCTTGCCAAAATTATTATCAATGCAATTTGTCTTAATTCTGACGAAATATTTAATATGCTTTCATCTAAAAAATTCAAACTATAAGGTCCTACTAAAATTCCAGTTAAAAGCATTCCAAGCAAGCTAGGTATCCTTATTCTCTCAAATAATTTTCCCAATATCATACCGAAAATAAATATCAAAGCAAGTGACATTAACATAATTTTCTCCTATAAAAAAGCTGACAAAATCTGCGCACATAGCAGAAGTCATCAGCAAAATTTTGCGGTTTTGGTATCAACCATGGGAGACATTCATTCCCTAATGGAAATAATACTACAGTTTTTAAATTATTTCAAACTTTTTAAGTATTAGCAAAAAAATAATTACCCAAAATATAAAAATAGGAATTGCGTATAGCCAACTATTTGGTCTATCTTTGCTCCATAAATTTATTGATTCCTTCTTACATTCCTCCATAACATCTTTTGGAATAAATTTTATTGCCACCGACGCCAACAAGAGTAAGATGATGAGGTCATCTAAATAACCCACTACTAGTATAAAGTCCGGTATTAAATCGATTGGAGACAATGCATATGCAACAGTAAGTCCTGCAAATATCTTAGCTATAATAGGTGTTTCTTTTCTTTTCATCGCCAAATAGATTGCGGGAACTAAAATCTTTAATTTTTTTGCTCTTTTCTTTAAGTCCATTAATTGCTCCAGTTTATATACTCTACTAAAAATCCTTTGGACGAATATAATCCACCAATTTTCTAGATTCCATATCTATTACTGCCAATTGGCTAGTTTTCATTATTAAATCTTCGTTTATAATCTCATTCAAAAAGTTTTCAATTCCAGGATTATGTCCTATAACCAATAAAGATTCCACATTGACAGATTTTATTGCTTCACCAATTGTATTGGAGCTAGCCAGATATAAGCTTTCAAGATAATTAGCTTCTCCTTCAAATTTTAAAGCTTTTAAAATTTCCTCCAAAGTTTTCCTAGTTCTTTTTGCAGTGGAACAAAGAATTAATTCTGGAATATATTCATTTTCGGCCATATGTTCAGCTATTTCTCTAGCTTCTTTTAATCCTCTATTATTTAACGGTCTATCAAAATCACTGAGTTCTGAATCGCCCCAACTACTTTTAGCGTGTCTAAGTAAATAAAGTGTTTTCATTTTATCACCCATTTATTATTATACTCCAAGTATGGGGGTATTTTATAAATTTTGAGATAAATTATTATTAAAATTAATCTAAGATTTCTACATAGCCATCTGTACCATTTACTCTAATTCTCT
>JAAZCH010000207.1 GCA_012513395.1 Tissierellia bacterium | reverse complement strand
TATAGTGCGTTTCTTAAATTCTTTTTTGCAATTGTTTCACTTTCATCAGGCCAAAGCAAAGCAGCTATTTCATTTCTTGAAGCCGTCTTTTCTACTAATAAATAATATAAAAACGCGTTAATTTTGGCATAGGGAAATAATACTTCCTTTTTGTCTATTAATATTTCAGGTACACCTAGCAATTTACATTTAATCTTCAAAATTCGACATCTCCTTAAAGGCATTGTTTATTCGTTTAACCTCATTATATAGAAGACAATATTGTACGTCAAATCGTTGTAAAATATTTTTAAATTTAAAATCATTTATCTTCTGTTCGGCTTAAGTGATTTTTCATAAGTATTTTTTGACGTTTAATAGACGTTAACAATATCAGTATTCCATAATATTTGGGTATAAATACTTAAAAATTTTTAACAATAAGCGTTTTCATAAATTAAAATATGAAATTTTTGTGTAATAAATTTTTATTTATTAAACTTAAAATCGACGTGTCTTTGTTAGTATATAAACACGATAGTGATTACTAATCAAATTTTAAAGGAGGTCATTATGATATTAACTAACCCTGTAGTAATTTCTGTAATTGTGCTACTAGCATTATCGTTGCTAAAGGTAAACGTCTTCATTGCACTTATTATTTCAGCTATTGTTGGTGGATTAGCGGCAGGTATGCCTGTCTTTGCAGTCACCGAATTTTTTTCACCCTTAGCAGCTATTCCAGGAATAACTGTAGCAGGTAGCGGAGAGGCTACAATCATTGACACATTAGTTGGCGGTATGGGAGGTAACTCTGGTACAGCATTGTCTTATGTAATGCTTGGAGCTTTTGCTGTAGCTTTGGCTCATTCCGGTTTAGGAACACTTTTATCCAGAAAACTTGCTAAAGTTTTACACGGAAGAAGATTGTTTATGGTATTTGCACTTGCAGGTATTGCATGTTTTTCACAAAACTTGATACCTATTCACATTGCTTTTATTCCTATTTTAATTCCACCACTACTAAAACTTATGAATTCACTGAAATTAGACCGTAGAGCTGTTGCTGTGGCACTTACTTTCGGTTTAAAAGCACCTTATATTGCTATTCCAGTTGGATTTGGAGCTATATTTAGAGATGTAGTAGTAGGAGCAATTAATGACAACGGCGGTAATGTAACTCAATCTCAAGCTTCATCAGTAATGTGGATTGGAGCTTTGGCGATGGTAATCGGTCTTGTAGTTATGGGATTCTTTTTCGGTAGCAAAGACAGACAATACGAAGATCGCCCTATTATCGGCGAGGTAGATGACGATGTAGAAGTAACTATGAACAAGGAAGCATGGGGTGCTTTAATAGCAGCTATTGTAACTGCAGTAGTTTCTATATTGACACAATCTCTACCCCTTGCAGCATTATTGGGCTTAGTGACTATGATGCTAACAGGCTGTATTAAAATTAGTCAGCTTGACGAAATGATGAACGGTGGAGTTGCTATGATGGGCTTTATCGCATTCGTAATGTTAGTAGCAGCTGGATACGGAGCAGTAATTAGAGCAACTGGCGCAGTAGATACACTAGTAGAAAGTGCAGCAGTATATATGCAAGGTTCTAAATTTATTGCAGCTTTCGTAATGCTTCTAATCGGACTTTTGGTAACTATGGGTATCGGTTCTAGTTTCTCTACTATTCCGATTCTTGCAGCAATATACGTTCCATTATGTTTAAGATTGGATTTTTCACCAGCATCGATTATACTATTAGTAGCGATAGCAGGAGCTTTAGGAGATGCAGGTTCACCAGCATCTGACTCCACATTGGGACCTACTTCTGGACTTAACGCAGATGGTCAACATGATCACATTTGGGATACAACAGTGCCAACATTTATAGCATTTAATATTCCATTATTTATTGGCGGGCTTATTGCAACGATGATATTTGGATAATATAGAATATTGTCGTATATAAACATTTAGTAACACTATCAAATTGGGAGGATAGAAAAATGGAAAAAGTAATTATTAATGGTGAGGACCTTACCCTTGAAGAAGTGGTAAGAGTTGCCAGAGAGTATGCTGAAGTAGAAATCGATGACAGTGCTATCGAAAAAATAAAGGCATCTAGAAAAATAGTAGATGATAT
>JAAZCH010000206.1 GCA_012513395.1 Tissierellia bacterium | reverse complement strand
TTTAAGCCTTGTAAACTCCTAAAAGCATAATTACCCACAGTTCTCGCTCTATCTGGAAAATGTATCTCTTTTTCGTCTAATTGCTCATATTTTTCTCTTCCCAAAGTGCTAAATCCAAGAACTCTATTGTAATCATTTGGAGCCCAAATAAAATCCTCTTCATTAAATGGACCTTCTACTATTTCATTTAAAGGATTAATTATATAATTTTCTCTATTGGGGTGAGTATTGTCAGGATTCGCCCAAATTACTACTAGATTGTCATATTCAGGCAAACCTGGATTCCCTATAAAGGCTCCTGGTTCAATATTATTAATTATAGGCAATGTTATTTCTGTTATATTATTTCCATAAAATGCACCTACACCAATTTCACTTAAATTTGATAACGCGTCTTCAGGAACATTAGAGATATTTTGATTATAGAATGTATAATCTCCCAGATACTCTAAGTTTTTTAAACCCCCTGGGGAGATTGTAGTTATTCGATTACCTACAAAAGCTCCATTAGAGGATCCAGATCCATCTTCAATTCTAATTAAAGTAGGCAAATCTATATTAGTTATTAGATTACTTCTAAATGCTCCGCTTCCTATTATTTCAATTACAGGAAAACTTTCCTTTGTCATCTCTGTAAATCTATTACTTGCAAAAGTATTAGGACCAATTTTTACAAGGGATGGAAAATATGCTTCAGAAATTGGATTATTAATAAATGCAGCAGCCCCAGTTTCTTTAAGTGAAGGCATATTAATCGAAACTATTTTACTGCCTGAAAAAGCTGATGAACCAACATATTCTACCAAGGGTAAATCGTCTGAATTAATACTAGTAATTGGATTACTTGTAAAAGTAACAGAATCTATATATTTTAATTTTGGAAAATTAATGGATGTAAGTCTATTTTGATAAAAAGAATAAGCTCCAGCATGTTCCAAATTAATTAAATTAACTTCCGTTATTGCATTCCCTTCAAAGCCACCTTTAATTCGATCTGCAATTGATGGTCCATAGGAACCTTCTATAACTTTTATATTATCATTAAAATCACTTACAGAAACTAAACCTCTTTTCCTAAAGGAAGTAGTAGTAGGGTCGTTATTAAATCCTACTGTATCAATTATAGTAACTCCATCAGCAGGATTAATATGTGGAAGTATCAAATTCTTTTCCGTAGTTACTTTAGCTGATCCTGAGTCACTAAATCCTAAAACTTTGTTTCCATCGTAAATAAAATCTCCAAGAACCCAGCCATTTCCTAGAGGGAAATCGTACCAGTCTGTACCCACAAAAATATCTACTGTACGTGTACCAGTATTTCCTAATTCATCAGTTACAGTATAGGTAACTTTGTGATTGCCAGGTATAGATGTATCTACACTTGTAGGCTCTACGGTAATATTACTAGAAATATCATTTCCATTTAAATCTGTAGCTTTAACAAAAGACAATAAAACACTTTCTGAACCATCTCCATCTGGTTCTATTCTTGGAGTATTGATTAGTTCTATTCTTGGAATAATGCTTGTATTTCTATAATAAACTTCAAGCACATAATCAACTGAATCTGGAACAAAAACAATTGGCGTACTTACTGGTACATACCCAGAAATTGTTGGGGGAGTATAAGTATTTTCTTCGCCTAAAATAACAATACCATCTATATTAGTAAAATCATTTCCGAAAACTTGGTCATCTAAAAGTTGTTCACCACTTGCTTCATCTAGAAATCTAACAGTTACTGTCACTGGATTTACAACATGACCAAAACCATTTTCAGTTTTTTCTGTAACAATTATTGGACTATTCGTCTCTACTAAAACGTACCTATCATTATATGCAAAAACGCTAGTTCCAAAACTTTCTATACTTTCAGAGAT
>JAAZCH010000205.1 GCA_012513395.1 Tissierellia bacterium | reverse complement strand
TCAAAAACAATCGATTATGGGACGATTTTAAATAACAACTTTTATAGACTAGAAGAAGGGTTTTTTAGTGCCAAAACTTTGCTCTTTATCTACGTATCTTTACCCACCCTTTATGATACAATTGAGAAAATCAAAATAGAGAAGGAAGAGGATTATGAGTGGGTATATATATGGGTATGCAAGGGTAAGTACACGATCACAAGAATTGTCTCGTCAGTTGGATTTGCTCAATGAACATAACTGCAACGAAATACTGACCGAAAAAATGACGGGAACCAAAGCTAACCGTCCGCAATTAAATCGGCTGAAAGATAAATTGCGTCCAGATGATACAGTTATCGTGGAAAGCTTCTCTCGTTTGGGGCGCAGCACAAAAGATTTAATTGATCTTGTAAATTACTTTGAAGAACATAATGTAAAGTTGATCAGCTTAAAAGAGAATTTTGATACGGTCACTCCCCAAGGGCGACTTATGATGACTGTGTTTCAAGCATTTAGTCAATTTGAACGAGATTTGATTGTTGAACGCACAAAAGAAGGTTTAAAAAGTGCTCGAGCTAGAGGGCGAAAAGGCGGGCGTCCTCCTGTGAACCAACGAGATATTGAACGAGCAATAAAATTGTACAAAAGTGAGGAATATAGTGTGAAAGAAATTGTTGAGATGACAGGAATCAGCAAGTCAACGCTTTATCGTTACTTGGATAAATAAAAATTGACGATTAATTTTATTTAATCGTGGGAAAGAGGTGTTCTCATGAACCAAGAACTTCCTCCATTAACTTCATATTCAGAAGAACTACGACAAAATGCGATGGATAAATATCAAGTGATTGCCCCTTATCTTAAGCATGAAGAAAGTTTGAGTAATATTGCTGAAGAATCAGGGGTTCCAAAAAGAACTTTATACCATTGGGTAAATCAATATCAACAATCAGGGTTGAAAGGATTGATCCGAAGAAAGCGCTCGGATTCAGGAAGCTTTAAAGTAGAAGAAAATGTACAAGAAGAAATTAAAAAGCTTATATTTGAAAACAAAAAAAACACCTTAACTTCTATTCATCGGAAAGTCTGTAAAATTTGTAAAAAGAAAAATTGGGCCCCGCCTAGTTACAATCAAGTATATGCGATTGCTAAAAATCTGTCGCCACAATTAAAGGAACTTGCTCATAAAGGAAAAAAAGAATATCAAAATAATTATGATTTGGTTTATCGTCGTGAGTCTTATTATCCCAATGAAATATGGCAGGCTGACCACACTCCCTTGGATATCCTTGTTTTAAACGAAAAAGGAAAGCCTGAGAGGCCATGGTTAACAATTATTTTAGATGATTATAGCCGAGCAGTTGCAGGGTATTTCCTTAGTTTTCAAGCTCCTTCTGCTATTCAAACTTCTTTAGTTTTACACCAAGCAATATGGAAAAAAAGCAACTCTGATTGGCAAATATGTGGTATACCTGAAACTTTCTATACCGATCACGGAAGTGATTTCACTTCAAATCATTTGGAGCAAGTCGCAATTGATTTAAAAATCAATCTTATTTTTTCTACGGTAGGTATGCCAAGAGGACGGGGGAAAATAGAACGTTTCTTTTTAACAATTAATCAATTATTTTTGCAAGATTTACCAGGTTACATTGGGAATCAAAATACTTTAAATCTTCTTACGATAAAAGAGCTTGATGAGAAATTAGCGCATTTTATTATATATGACTATCACCATAGAGTGCATGGCACTACAAAACAGGAACCTATAAAGATGTGGAATAATTCAGGATTTCTTCCTCATCAACCAGATAGTCTAGAAAGTTTAGATTAATTGTTATTAAATGTTGGAAAGCCAAGAAAAGTTCATTCTGATGGAATTCACTTCCAAGGTTTAAGATATATTGACACCAATTTAGCAGCTTATGTAGGTGAAACTGTTATCATTCGATATGATCCAAGAGATATTGCTGAGATTCGTGTATTTTACAAAGACCAATATTTATGTACGGCAATTTCTCCTGAAATTTCTGATTACGAAGTCGATTTAAAAGAGATTGTTGCGGCACGTAATAAAGCACGGAAAAACCTTGAAAATCAGCTCCATTCTGGAAATAATATTGCGGAAGAACTTATTTCATCTAAGCAGAAAGAGTTAGATAATCCTGTAAACAAAAAAGATTCTAAGAAGTCAAAAATTAAGAGGTATTACAATGAATAAAACACCCTATTTTATTGAAACAAAAGAATATAAACGCTTTGTAGAATTTTGTCAGGCATGTATCAAATACAAATATATCGGAATTTGTTATGGATTACCCGGAGTTGGGAAAACTTTATCCGCTAAGCAATATTCAAATTGGAATTGGGTCGAAAAACAAATTGATTACAAAAAATCGGAAGAAATCGGAATGAATGCAGATGAAAAAATCCTTGAAGCGAAAACAATATTTTACACCGCTCCAGCCATACGGGCGACTAAAATGACGAATGAAATCGATATGATCGGTGGTAAAATGGGTATGGTTAAAAGTATGTATAGAGTTCTTCAGTTAGGAGCAGAAGAAAAATACTCAACGAATGTGTATGAAGAAATTGATCTCATTATTATTGATGAAATAGATCGATTAAAAGTACAGCATTTAGAACAATTAAGAGATATTTATGACCAAAAAGATGTGGCTATGATCTTTATTGGAATGCCGGGTATAGAAAAGCGATTGGCTCGTTATCCTCAACTCTACTCGAGAATAGGTTTTGCCCATGAATTTGACAGATTGAGTAAAGACGAGATCCACCATATTCTGGAATACAAATGGGAAGAGTTAGGATTATCTGTCCAACTGGAAGATTTTGCTAATTATGAAGCTGTCACTAGTATTATTAAAATTACCAGTGGAAACTTTCGACTTATCCAAAGACTTTTCACCCAAATCGAAAGAATATTAGAAATCAATAACCTTGAAACTATCACGACAGAAGTAGTGGAAGCTGCACGAGATAGTTTAGTCATTGGAGTAAAATAAGTAATAAAAAGGACTATTTCATTTAGCGAAATAGTTTTTTTGTTCTATTAGTGCAACATAGCGCTTGAAGTTAGTGCGAAATAAAACCAAAATTTACACATCTCGTTAGATGTTATTTGATATTATTAAAGTGTCGATAATCTCCCCACCCAAAAAAGAACTTAATGAAAGGAAAAGTCATGATAGATTTAGAAGCTATAAAAACAAAAATAAGCGATGGAAAAATAGATTCCTATGTGGAATCATACCTAGAAATTTCAGACCAACTAGACACTTTAGAAAATGAATTACGTCAAGGAAATCTAGAAAAAGAAGAAAATGATGAGATACTTGAGATGTATG
>JAAZCH010000028.1 GCA_012513395.1 Tissierellia bacterium | reverse complement strand
TACATTTAAAAATGCTAGGGTTCCCCAAGAAGTAGCTAAAGCTGTTCCATTGGATAGATTGATGTTAGAAACTGACTGTCCATATATGACTCCTGTGCCACTTCGAGGAAAACGAAATGAACCTAGATATGTAAGACATACTGCAGAGCATATTGCAAACTTGAGGGGAATTACACTCGAAGAACTAGAAAGGGCTACAGATGAAAATGTAGCTAGATTTTACAGACTAGATTTATGAAAATAAAAGAAATTATAGTAGTCGAGGGTAGGGATGATGAGGCAGCTGTTAGACGAGCAGTAAATGCTGATATTATCCAAACCCACGGCTATTCTTACGGTATTAAGCTAAAAGAACAACTAAAAAAAATGTCAAAAGAAAGGGGAATTATTATCTTAACTGATCCAGATTATGTAGGTAAGAGAATTAGAAAAGATATATCTGAATTTATTCCCCAAGCTAAGCACGCTTTTTTGCCACAAAAAAAGGCATTAAAGGGTGATGACATTGGAGTAGAAAATGCTACACCTGAAGATATTAGAGTGGCGATACTATCTGCAAAACCAGAATATACAGACTTTGTAGAAGAATTTACGCAAAGAGATATGATTAGATATGGCTTAAGTGGACTAAGTAACTCTAAAGAGCTTAGAGAAAAGCTATCTGAAAAAATAAGTATAGGATATGGTAACGCAAAAACATTTTTAAATAAGTTAAATTCTTTTGGAATAAAACGAGAAGAACTAGAAAAAGCTATAGAGGAGATCAAAGATGAACTTAACCTCTCCTAAAGTATTGAAATCTTTATTGGAAAGACACAATTTTTCCTTTACGAAATCTCTTGGGCAAAATTTTTTGATAGATCAAAATATAATCGATAAAATTTTACGAGAAGGTAATGTTCAAGGGGAAAATATATTGGAAATAGGTTCTGGAATAGGAACTTTAACTGCTTCTATGGCTAAATTAGCTAAGAAAGTAGTAGTCGTGGAAATAGATGAAAAACTAAAACCTATTTTATCAGAAACTCTTTTTGGATTTGATAACGTAGAAGTGATTTTTTCAGATATTTTAAAAACTGACCTAGATAAAATTTCAAAAGAATCCTTTAATGGCGAAAGTTTTAAAGTAGTCGCAAATTTGCCCTACTATATTACATCGCCCATTTTAGAATATTTATTAAAATCTAAATCCAATATTTCCGAAATTATTGTAATGATGCAAAAAGAAGTCGCTACTAGAATTGTGGCTGATGTTGGAACTAAAGAATATGGAAGTATATCTGTATTTCTAAAATATTTTGGCGATTCAGAAATTCTCATGAATGTACCTAAGACAGTTTTTATGCCAAAGCCAAAAGTGGATTCTGCAGTCGTAAAATTAAAAATTAGAGACCATATAGATGTAGAAGAAGTGGAAAAACTGGAGAAAATATTAAGGGCAGGATTCGGAAAAAGAAGAAAGACTATCCTAAACTCTTTGTCATCTGGACTAAATAGAGAAAAAACAGAAGTATTAGAAATTTTAGAAAAATTGGGTATCAATGAAAATAGTAGAGCAGAAAATTTATCCCTAAAGGAATTCTTGGAATTGACAGAAATGCTTTTAAGAAAAGGAGAAAGTGATGATTGACGATAAAACATTGGAAAAACTATCTGAAATTTTTAAAAGTATAGGTGATCCCACAAGACTTAAAATAATTTTTTCTCTTGTGGACGGAGAAAAGAGCGTCACCAATATTTCTGAAGATATCCAGATGGGTCAATCAGCTACATCTCACCAGCTTAGAAAATTAAAAGATTTAAAATTAATTAAATCAAGAAAAGATGGACGGCAAGTACTCTACAGCTTGGATGATGATCACGTTTTGGAGTTATTAACCCAAGGATTAGATCACGTATCCCATACTTGATAAAATTTATGTAAAAGTAATTTCTATTTGTTTAATAAGAACAAGTAGGGGTAAATTTAAGACAGAATGATAATCATGAGGAGGTTTTCAAATATGAAAAATGTAGTAGTATATACAAGTTCAACATGTCCATATTGCACACTTGCAAAAGACTATTTAACTGAAAAAGGCGTAGAATATGAAGAGAAAAACATCTCTACATCAAGAGAAGCAAGAGAAGAACTTATGGCAAAAGGTCACACTGGAGTTCCAGTAGTGGTAATTGACGAAGAAGAAATAGTAGGATTCGACAAATCAAAAATAGACACATTACTAGATAAATAAAAATAAAGTAACCAAAAGAGCTATCGAGTGATATGCTCTTTTTTGGTATTATAATAATTTTGTGAAAAGTTTTACTATTTCCCCTTTGTTGTGGTATTATAAACGAAGAAATAACTAAAGGTGGTAAAGCATTATATGAAATTTATCAAAACATTTTTGATTTCATTAGTGGTATTTCTTAGTATCGGTACTTATATGTTTTTTATTTCATCAGAAGGAGTTCCATCTATATTAGCTGATAGTACTCCATTTGAAGATTCGGATGTGTCGGAAGTAGATGAAAATGCAGATAAAGAAGATGAGGGAATAGTTAAAACAGAACCAAATAAATTAATAGAAAAGACAGATATAGTCGCCTTCGACAATAACGAAGTCACATTTTTGATGTTAGGGGTGGATGCCCTAGAAGAACATAAGAAAAATAGCATCAGAACAGATACTATAATGGTAATGCATTGCAATTTTGACACTGGAGAGATGAAAATACTTTCAATTCCTCGAGACACCAGACTGTTGGTAAAAGGATCCCTAGACAAGGTTAATCACGCATATAACTACGGTGGAGTAAATTTAACAATGAAAACTGTAAATGACTTTCTAGGAACAGATATAAAATATTATGTCATGATCGACTACAGAGCAGTTAAGGAAATTGTAGATGCCATTGGGGGAGTAGCCCTAAACGTTCCTAGGAGGATGGAGTATTATGATCCAACAGATGGATTCAGAGTCGATTTAAAAAAGGGACAACAAATTTTAGATGGCGAAAAATCCATGCAATACTTACGCTGGCGAAAAAACAATGCTATGACCGCAGGATACAGAGAAGGAGACGTAGGAAGAATAGAAGCTCAACAATATTTTCTAAAAGAATTTATTAAGCAAACTCTAACTCCTAAAAATATCACAAAACTTCCTAAAATAGTACAGACATATTTTAGAAGAGTAGATACAAATATTCCAATAAAGCATATACTTAATGGAATTTCTTTGGCAAATAATCTGGATTCAGAAAAGATAGAAATGGAAATAATTCCAGGCTATGGACAATATATTGAGGACATCTCTTATTTCATCGTTAAAAAGAATGAAATGTATAAACTAGTTGAAGAAATGGGTTTAAAATAAATAATTATAAATTGCAAATACCTGCACCTAGAATCAAAATTGGATTTTGGCGGCAGGTTTTTTGTAAACTTAATCAATAAAGAGAATGTCAAATTTGTTTCAAAAAAATCAGATGTTAAAATACATCTAAATTATTTACAATATATCAAATTTTATGCGAAAAGATGGATTTTTAAAGGGTTTTAAACTATAATATTGATTGGAGGAATTTATGAATGAATTAATTAGACTCGATGGAATTAAAGCTCCATTACAACTAGTTTCTTGGCTAGCAATATTGACATTTGCATTAGTTGCGATTTATTATCTTGTCAATATCGGCAATCGATATTTGGAAAGATCTAAACGGCTCGTTGTCGATACTAAACTTGTAAAAAAAGTTCTGATTGGACTTCTATCTCTAATAATAGTAGTAGTTTTATTGAGAAAATATCCTATCTTGGGAAGAGTACTTGCGGCCGCCTTTATCGCCGCAATTTTGGCGTATATAATCAATCCTTTAGTAGATAAATTGGAAAGACGGGGAATTCAAAGAGCTTTGGGTGTGGGTATTGTCTACTTGAGTATAATATTAATTATTTCAGTATTGATGGTAGCTGTAATACCTAGAACAGCTCAAGAACTTAAAAAATTAGCAAGTTCGTTGCCGTCGATTATAGAAAGTTTTTCAGTTCTATTTACTGATTTCATGGAAGGAACGTCTGACTTTAATTTTCCTGGAGCTGAACAAGTTCGTACTGCAATAAATGATTCCTATAAAGCCACTACAGAAGGCCTTACTACATGGGTGACAACATCAGCTTCGAAAATTACTTTGCTTTTAACTCATTTTGTACAAAACATGGCAAGTGTGATGCTTACTTTAGTTTTGATAATGATTATGACATTTTACTTCCTTGTAGACAGAAAGACTTATGTCAATAAAATAAAATCCATTATACCAGATTCTATAAATGAAGATATTTCTATTTTAGCTGGTAGAGTTAATATTGTATTGACAGAATTTATTCGTGGGAGATTTATTTTAGCAGTTTTTGTAGGGGTTTTTACAGCTATCCTACTATTAATACTAAGAATTGATTTTGCACTAGTTATTGGTATAATAACTCTTATTGCTGATATCATTCCATATATAGGACCGCTTTTGGGATTTGTGCCTGCATTTTTATTTGCCCTAATAGAATCACCAATTAAAGCACTAATCGTAGCGATATTTTATGTTTTAATTCAATGGGCGGAAAATAATGTTTTAGCACCGAAGATTATCGGTGACAGCATGGGACTAAATCCACTATTTATTTTCTTAGCAATTATAATAGGTGGAGGAATATTCGGAGTATGGGGAATGGTAGTATCGGTACCACTTGCGGCGGTTGGATTAATTTTAATAGATTTTGCAAGAGAAAAATATAAAAAGCATCAAGAACAAAACAAAAAGGAAGGAACCAAAGTATAATGAAAAGAATGGGATTACACGAAGTTAGAAAAGAATTTTTGGATTTTTTTGAAGAAAAAAATCATCTTATACATGACAGTTATTCGCTTGTACCTATAAACGACCCTTCAATTTTATTGGTGGGCGCAGGAATGGCTCCATTAAAAAAATATTTTACAGGAGAATTAGTACCGCCTAGAACTAGAATGGCGACTTGTCAAAAATGTATGAGAACGGGAGACTTAGAAAATGTAGGAAGAACTGCACGTCATGCTACATTTTTTGAAATGCTTGGTAACTTCTCATTTGGTGATTATTTCAAAAAGGAAGCTATAGAATGGGCATGGGAATTTTTGACAGTTAATTGCGAAATGAACCCTGAAGATCTATGGGTATCTGTTTTCTTAGATGACGATGAAGCTCATGATCTTTGGAGAGACATGATAGGAGTTCCTGAAGAAAAGATTGTAAGATTAGGAAAAGAAGATAATTTCTGGGAATTAGAAGTTGGGCCATCAGGTCCTTGTTCTGAAATCCACGTAGATAGAGGAATAGAATTTGGATGTGGAGATCCTGATTGTAAACCAGGATGTGATTGCGACAGATTCTTGGAAGTGTGGAATTTGGTATTCACTCAATTTGATAAAGATGAACAAGGAGTTTATCATCCACTGTCCAATCCAAACATCGATACGGGTATGGGTCTTGAAAGACTTACTGCAGTATTAGAAAATGCAGATAATATTTTTGAAATAGAAGCTGTACAAGATATAGTTCATAAAATTGAAGAAGTGTCTGGATACAAATACCACTCTGATGACGAGAAAGATATGTCTGTAAGAGTAATAACAGACCACGTAAGGGCTATGACCTTTATGGCATCTGATATGATTATACCTAGCAACGAGGGAAGAGGCTATGTTATGAGAAGAATTATAAGAAGAGCCGCTCGTCATGGAAGATTATTAGGAATAGAAGAAAGTTTTTTAGCTAAAATTGCCCAAGTTGTAATAGATTCTTGGTCAGTGAGTTACGGAGAGCTAAAAAAGAATGAAGAGAGAATTATCTCTGTAATTGAAACTGAAGAAAATCGATTTGCAGAAACTATAGATAAGGGAATCGAGATTCTAAATGAATATATTGAAAAATTAGAATCAGATGTCAAAACTGTTTTATCTGGAAAAGATGCTTTCAAACTGTATGACACATATGGATTTCCATTGGATTTAACTAGAGAAATAATGGAAGAAAGAAATTATTCAGTAGATGAAGAAGAGTTCAAAGAAGAAATGGAAGCTCAAAGAATCAGAGCAAGAAATGCATCTAATTCCATGGATGACTCAGGATGGCATACACAAGATAATGCTTTAGAAATTGAAGGATCAGAGACTGAATTTACTGGATATACTGAATTTTCCACGATAGGAAATATTGTAAAAATTTTAAAAGATGAACTGGAAGTACAATCCCTTGATAAGGACGAAAAAGGTGCAGTAATTTTAGACAAAACAGCTTTCTACGGAGAAGGCGGAGGTCAGATTGGTGATACTGGTCTAATAAAGGGAAATGATTTTGAATTTAAAGTAGAAGATACTAAAAAGACTCCTAATGGAATTATTATTCATATTGGAAAAGTGATTTCAGGAAAACTAAACTTGTCTGAAACTGTCGAATCAAAAGTAGACTCTGATAGAAGAAGAGCTATTATGAGAAATCATAGCGCAACTCATCTATTACACGCCGCTCTTAGAAAAGTTTTAGGAGATCATGTTCACCAAGGCGGTTCTGAAGTAAATGACAAAGATTTTAGATTTGACTTTTCACATTTTGAAGCCATATCTAAACCGCAGTTAAAAGAAATTGAAAAACTAGTAAATGAGTATATCTACTCAGAGACAGTTACAGTTGTATCAGAATTACCAATAGATAAGGCATATGAAGAAGGCGCAATTGGACTATTTGAAGATAAATACAAGGATTTTGTTAGGATAGTAAGCTTTCCAGAAATTTCTAAAGAACTTTGTGGAGGAACTCACGTAGAAAAAACTTCGGATATTGGAATATTTAAAATTTTATCAGAATTTGGAATAGCGTCAGGCGTAAGAAGAATTGAAGCTACTACAGGTAGAAATGTCTATGAATATTTACTAGACGTGGAGGATAGAGAATCTAAAATCTTGGGTACTTTAAAATCTACAAAAGAAAATATAGTAGACAGAGCTAAGAGTCTCCTAGATGAAAATAAAAAATTAGAAAAAGAAATTGAAAAATTAAAAAAATCTACTTTAAGAGATGATATGGACTCTATCCTTGATAGTATGGAAGAAGTTGAAGGAATAAAAGTAATAAAAGCTAGAATAGATGACCAAGATGTAAATGCATTAAGAGATTTGGCTGATGCTTTAAGGGACAAAGCAGGAGAAGCAGTAGTGGTGTTGGGTACAGCTAGTGGAGACAAGGTGAACTTTGTAGCCACAGTATCAAAATCCTTAATACCCCAAGGACTTCACGCGGGTAATATTGTAAAAGCAGTTTCAGCAATAACCCACGGAGGTGGAGGCGGCAGGCCTGATATGGCAACTGCTGGAGGCAAGGATGTCAAAAAACTTGACGAAGCCCTTGATTCAGTGTACGATATAATTAAGAATTTATTGTAATAAAGAGAGATGAGAATATGTCAGAAAGAAATTTTGAAACCCAAAAATTTTCAAAAGTAAAGGATTTAACTTCTGTAAAAGTGATTTTAAAAGAAGTGTTTAACTCATTGGAAGAAAAAGGCTATGAACCTTACGACCAGATTATTGGTTACATTCTTTCAGGAGATCCCACTTATATAACAAGTTACAACAATGCTCGAGCTATGATTAAAGAGCTAGAACGCGAAGACTTGTTGGAAGAACTTTTGAAGAACTTCTTAGAAGATAACTAAAATTGAATGATAAGGTCATCTAAATCTTAATTCTTTGCTCTTTCAAGATTCTGTTTGAATTACAAAAAGCATGGTATATATGAATTTTGGATAATAGGTGACCTTTTATTTTTAATATGGAATATAGAAAATTAGGTAATACCGGTATCAAAGTTAGTCGACTTTGCTTCGGTAGTTTAACTATGACTAAATCTCAAGGCAATCTCTCAGAAAATGAAGCCAGAGAACTTTTAAATTTTGCATATGAACATGGAGTAAACTTTATCGATACGGCAGAACTCTATGACAATTATCCCTTGATAAAAGGGGTTTTTAATGATGTAAAAAGGGAAAAATTGATAATAGCATCTAAGACCTATGCGTATTCCAAAGAAGGAGCTAGGGAATCTTTAGATAAATACTTGAAAGCATTTAACACAGACTATGCTGACATTTTTTTGCTTCATGAGCAAGAAGGTGAGCTAACCTTAAGGGGACATTATGAAGCCTTAGAGGAACTGTGGAAATTAAAGGAAAAAGGGTATATAAAAGCTATAGGAATATCCACACATAAAATTAAGGGTGTGACAGATGCATTGAAATTTGGTGAAATCGAAATTATTCATCCCATGGCAAATATGAAAGGTGTAGGCATATTAGATGGAACGATAGATGAAATGATGGATGCAATAACAGAGGCTAAAAACAACGGAATTGGAATTTATGCTATGAAAGTTCTAGGTGGAGGTCACCTGATATCCAAGAGCGAGGAAGCCATTAAATGGGCTGTAGATAATGAGAAATTTGATTCAATAGCTTTAGGTATGCAATCAGAATCGGAAGTCTTGGCAAATGTATCATTGATAAATAAAGATGATATTCCTGAATATGTAAAAAACAACTTGAGAAATACTAATAGACAAATTGACGTAGAAGAATATTGCATTGGATGCGGTAAATGTGCAGCAAAATGCCAGGCAAAAGCCATAGAAATAATAGGAGGCAAAGCTGTAATTAAGAAAAATTGCATTTTATGTGGATACTGCGCCAATGTTTGTCCAGACTTTTATATAAAGGTATATTAAATTGGAAAGATTTTTAGGATTAGACGTAGGAGAAAAGACGATTGGTGTTGCAGTGAGTGATCCTTTAGGGTTTACTGCCCAAGGCTTAACTACGATTCGAAGAACTAGTAACAAAGATGACTTCGGAAAAATAAAAGAATATATAGACGAATATGACATCCAAACAGTAGTAGTAGGTTTGCCGTATAATATGAATGGTACTCTTGGTCCTTCTGGCGAAATGGCTAAAAAATTTGGAACAAAGTTGCAAAACAAATTCGGTGTTAAATTGATTTTGCAAGATGAAAGAATGACTTCTCTATCAGCTGAAAGAGTATTGATAGAAGGAGGAGTAAGGCGAGAAAACAGAAAGCAGTACATTGACAAAATCGCCGCTGTCTTTATATTGCAGGCATTTCTCAACACAAAATAGAAGGGATGATGAAATGCAAAAAATAGCATTTACAGATGAATATGGTAACCAAATGGATTTTATCGTTAAGGCTAAATTCAATTTGGGCTATTCTAAATATATAGCATTATTACCTGCAGAAGAAATTCAGTCCCCTACTTACATTCTTAGAGTCGAAACTGATAATTTGGGCAACGAAATTCTAGTAGGTATAGACGAAGATGAACTTGAAGAAGTGTCAGATGCCTTTGAAGAAGTGCTTAACGACACTATCCAATAAAGTGGAAAGGAGAATAACCAACTCCCCTCTACTAATGAGGTGATTGGATTAAATAAAATTATGACAAAAGTGGAATTGGCATACTCTATTTTGGCTGAAAATGGCTATAAGACAACAGAACCTCGTAAGGTTTTGTTAAACTTTTTGGACGAAGACGAAAATAAACATTTATCTTGTGATGAAATTTATGATAGAATTTCTGACACTAATCCAAACATTGGAATTGCTACCGTATATAGAAATATGCAATTGTTCGAAGAATTAAATATAGCTACTAAGCTAACTTTAGATGATGGGATAGCTAGATACGAGTTGTCCGACTTTGGTGATGGCACACATATGCATCATCATTTGGTTTGTCTAAATTGCAATAAATTAATAGAAGTAAAAGAAGATTTGTTAGGCGTATTGGAAAAAGAAATAGAAAAGGAACACAATTTTAAAATTGTAGATCACGATTTAAAATTCTTCGGTATATGCGAAGATTGTGAATAAAATAAAATGAACGGAGAAAAAATGAAGAACACGAACAAACTAAGACTCATACCTCTTGGAGGAATGAACGAGATTGGAAAGAACTTATTCGTAGTCGAATACAGAGATGATATTGTAATTATTGACTGCGGATTAACCTTTCCAGAAGAGTCTATGTTGGGAATTGATATAGTAATTCCTGACTTTACGTACTTGATAGAAAATAAGGATAAAATTAGAGGTATGGTGTTGACCCATGGGCACGAAGATCACATAGGGGCAATACCTTATTTCTTGAAACAAGTTGGAAATATAGATATCTATGGAACGGATTTAACCCTGGGACTATTAAAAAACAAGCTAGTAGAACACAGATTAGCGGATGCAAGATTGCATGTTGTAAACTATAAAGACATAATTAGACTAGGAAGATTGGAAGTAGAATTTATCCAAACTACTCACTCTATACCTCATAGTGCTGCAATTGCAGTTAGAACACCCCAAGGAAATATCATCCACACGGGAGACTTTAAGGTAGATTTCACGCCTATAGATGGTGGTGCAATAGACCTTAGTAGAATGGCGCAATATGGAGAAGAAGGAGTACTACTTCTAATAAGCGACTCCACTAATGCCAACAGACCAGGATTCACAATGAGTGAAAAAGTGGTAGGACAAACTTTTGATAATTTATTTAATAAATATCAAGACAAAAGAATTATTGTAGCTACCTTTGCATCAAATGTTCACCGAGTGCAGCAAATTATTTATGCTGCAGAAAAATTTAATAGGAAAATTGTTTTATCTGGAAGATCTATGATAAATGTAGTTGGAACAGCTAGAGAGCTGGGAATACTCAAAGTAGAAAAAGATTCCATAATAGATATTAATGACATAAGAAAATATGAACCTCACGAATTGACTTTCATAACTACTGGATCCCAAGGAGAGCCATTTAGTGCATTGACAAGAATCTCCAATGGAGAACATAGAAAGATACAAGTCACAAAAGAAGACGTAGTAATTCTTTCTGCAAGCTCTATTCCAGGAAATGAATTGGCAATAGGTGGAGTTATAAATAATCTAATGTCTAGGGGAACTGAAGTGGTTTATGAAGCATTATCAGAAATCCACGTATCAGGCCATGCCAGAGAAGAAGAATTAAAGTTAATGATGAATATTACAAAACCCAAGTATTTAATTCCATTCCACGGTGAAATGATGCAAATGAAAGCTCATGAAAAGATTGCCATGAAAATGGGAATGCCAGAAGAAAATATATTGATGATTGAAAACGGAGATGTATTGGAATTTGATCACAAGGGAATGAAAATTGGAAAATCTGTCCAAGCTGGAAATGTTTTAATAGATGGCTTAGGCATAGGCGACGTTGGAAATATAGTATTACGAGATAGAAAATGGCTATCAGAAGACGGTCTTATTATAGTAGTAGTGACCCTTTCAAAAGATTCAGGGAAATTATTGGCAGGACCAGATATAGTATCAAGAGGATTTGTTTACGTAAGAGAATCAGGAGACTTGATGGACGATGCTAAACAAGTAATCAACAAGACATTAAAGAAACTTGAAGATAGTGGCAACTCAGATTGGAATACGATGAAAAACGATATAAAAGAAGATTTAAAAAATTTCATCTACAATGAAATTCAAAGAAAACCTATGATATTGCCAATAATTATGGAAGTATAATGAGTGTAATTAATCAAGATTATATAGAAAAATATTTATTTGAAAATTTAAAACCAAAGGATGAACTTCTAGAAAGGCTCGAAAGAGAAGCCCATGAAAATCACGTTCCCATTGTAACACCAGAAGTGGCTCAATTTTTAAGGTTTTTTGTTGCATTAAAAAAGCCAAAAAATCTTTTGGAAATTGGAACAGCTATAGGTTATAGTGGCATAACTATGTTAAAGGCATCCTCCCAAACTGAAAAACTTACCACCATTGAAATTAGAGAGAACACAGCAACCAAAGCTATGGAAAATTTCAAAATGGCTGGTTTGGAAGATAAAGTGGAAATAATTGTAGGAGATGGGAGAGAGGTCCTTGAGAGTTTAGAAGGATCCTTTGATTTTGTATTTATAGACGCAGCAAAAGGACATTATCATGAATACTTCGAAGAAGCTATGAGACTTTTAGCTCCTCATGGAGTAATAATTTGTGATAACGTCTTATACAAAGGAATGGTCGCAAAAAAAGAACTGGTAGAGAGAAGAAAAAAGACCATAGTAAAGCGACTTAGAGAATTCACCAAATATGTGATGAATTTAGAAAATTATGAATCCACCCTAATACCTATGGGAGATGGATTATTAGTATCGGTGAGGTTAAATTGAAAAAAGTAGAATTATTAGCGCCAGCAGGCGATTTACAAAAATTAAAAATAGCAGTTTTATATGGAGCAGATGCAGTATATCTAGGAGGAGAAGCTTTTGGTCTTAGGAAGAGATCGAAGAACTTCACCATAGACCAAATTGCTGAAGGGGTAAGATTTTCACATGATAGGGGAGTTAAAGTATACGTAACTTTAAATATAATTCCCCACAATGAAGACTTCCAAGGGCTAGAAGAATATGTAAAAGAGCTAGCAGATATAAATGTAGATGCGGTACTAGTTGCAGACCCTGGGATGTTTATGAGAATTAGAGAAGCTGTACCTAATATGGAAATTCATATGTCCACTCAAGCAAGCATAACCAACAAAGACACAGTGATGTTTTGGTATAAATTGGGTGCAAAACGAATTGTATTAGCTCGAGAATTGTCTTTTGATGAAATAAAAGAAATTACAAAAGACTTACCAGAAGATTTGACAATAGAGACTTTTGCTCACGGGGCTATGTGCATGTCCTATTCGGGCAGATGCTTAATTAGTAATTATATGATTGGAAGAGATGCTAATAGAGGAGACTGTGCCCATTCCTGCAGATTTAAATACAATCTCGTTGAGGAAACGAGACCAGGAGAATATTATCCAGTTTATGAAGATGATGGCGGCACATTTATAATGAATTCCAAAGACTTATGCATGATACAGAATCTTCCAGAGATGATAGATGCAGGGATTGACAGTTTGAAAATTGAGGGAAGAGTAAAGGGAATCTATTACGTTGCTACAGTTATAAGATCTTATAGAATGGCTCTTGATGAATATTACAAAGATCCAGAGAATTATAAATTTGATGAAAGTTATCTTGATGAAATAAAAAAAGCTAGCTACAGAGACTTTACCACAGGATTTTTCTATGGAAAACCCCAAGACGATGCCCAAGTTTATGAGACTAATAGCTACATCAGAGGTTATGACTTTTTAGGAATGGTTCTTGATTACAATGAAGAGACCAAACTAGCAACTATTGAACAACGAAATCGAATGTTTGTGGGAGATGAAATAGAGATATTTGGGCCAGGAGAAAAACATTTTACGCAAAAAATAGAAGTGATGCTAGATGAAAAAGATAATCCTATCGAAGTAGCTCCTCACGCTCAACAAATTATTAAAATTAAAATGGAAAAACCAGTATCAGAGTATTTCATGTTGAGAAAACCAGCAGACGAAGAAAATTAAAATAAATATTAAAAAGATTTGACAAAGCCATAGAATTATGGTTTAATTAATAAGGTAGAAAAAGTAGAAGTACCGCTTCTCACCTCGTGGCTAACGCCTATAGGTTACAACTAATTATTTTGATGGTAATTATTTTGGTGCGGGCTTTGTGCTCGCACTTTATTTATTTCCGGGGGTGTAAACATAAAGGAATTAAAAATTAACGAAGAAATCAGGGAAAAGGAAGTTAGACTAATTGACCAACATGGAGAGCAATTAGGAGTTCTTCCCCTTACAAGAGCAAAAGAAATGGCTCAGCAAGCTGAGCTGGATTTGGTAATGATATCACCAAATGCTCAACCGCCAGTATGTAGAATTATGGACTATGGCAAATACAGATACGACCAAATCAAAAAAGAAAAAGAAGCAAGAAAAGCTCAAAAAATTATCAATATCAAGGAAGTCAGAATGACTCCAAACATTGATACCCATGATTTGAATGTGAAAGCTAAACAGGCTGAAAGATTTTTAGAAAATGGAGACAAGGTAAAAGTTTCTGTAAGATTCAGAGGTAGAGAATTGGGTCATACAAATCTAGGAAGAGTGGTTCTAGAAGACTTTTTGAAAATCCTTGGAGATAAAGCTATAGTAGATAAACAGCCAAAGATGGAAGGCAGGAATATGGTAATGCACCTAAATCCTGGTACGAATAAATAGGAGGAATGATTTAAAATGGGTAAAATGAAAACTCATAGGGGTGCGGCTAAGAGATTCAAAAGAACCGGATCCGGAAAATTAAGAAGAATGCAACAGGGAGTTACTCATATGACTGGTAAGATGTCTCCTAAAAGAATAAGAAAATTAAGAAAAGGCAAACTTGTGAGCAGTGGCGATATGAAGAGAATCGACCAAATGTTACCAAGATAGTAGGAGGCGAAATAAATGGCAAGAATTAAAAGAGGCGTAAACACAAAAAAACGTCACAAAAAAATATTAAAATTAGCAAAAGGATACTTTGGAGCAAAATCCAAACTGTTTAAAACTGCTAATCAAGCAGTTATGAAATCTCTAAACTATGCATACATTGGTAGAAAGCACAAGAAAAGAGACTTCAGAAAAATGTGGATACAAAGAATCAATGCAGCAGCACGTCTACATGGCATGAGCTATTCTAAGTTCATCAACGGACTTAAAAAAGCAGATGTTCAAATTAACAGAAAAATGCTTTCTGAATTAGCTATTCATGACGAAGCAGCTTTCAAACAATTAGTAGATATTGCAAAAGAAAAAGTAGCAAACTAAAAAAATACCGCGAAAATAAACGCGGTTTTTTTATTCCGAAAAACTTTGAAAAGAACAAAATATTTTCCCTCTTGTCATCCTTAGGGTGCTATCATTTTGAGATTACTCAAAGGTAACTTATTAATTTTAATTAATTTTCTAAAAGAACTCTCATTTCATTTAAAAGTTCTTCTTTAGAAATCATATCGACATGACTTAGAATACAAATGTCACAGTCTATAGCATCGATGGCGTCATATAAAGATTTCAATAAATCCTTATTCATTAAACCGTCCATAAAAAATTTACCAAAACCGAAATTAAAACTATCTTCACCTGTGGAATCACCTAGGATTAATAATTTATAATTGGGAATATGAATTAATAAATGGTCATCAGTATGGGGATTGACTATTTTTTCTGCGTAAACAGAAATCCCACCTAAATTTATTGTCACTCTGTCATCAAAAGAAATATCCGATTCCACAATATCAAAAATCATTTCATCGTCATACTCCATGCGAAAATATTCATTTTCCCTGCGCACTCTTTCTATAAATTCAGGATTTTCAAAATTATTCCTAGCTTTCTTAAGATATTTGTTAGTCTCGTCTAGTGCAAAAGTCACTCCATTTACATACTTCATACCAAAAGTATGGTCCCAATGCCAATGAGTCATGAGAGTAAAATCTGGAAGCTTTAAATCATTATCTATAATCTCCTTATAAAATTCATCCACATGTTTTTTAGAGTTTCCCGAATCGACAACTAGAGAAAACTTATCACCTAATATATAAATCAAAG
>JAAZCH010000004.1 GCA_012513395.1 Tissierellia bacterium | reverse complement strand
GTCAGAGTATATCCTGTGGGATTGTGGGGATTAGTTAAAATTAACAAATCTCCTTCTTGAATAGTTTTTTTTATTTCTTCTAGGGGAATTCTTAAATCTTCCCTTGCATCAATGGAAATGATGTCCAGATTGTGAACTTCGCCTCGAAGTCTATACTCAGAAAAACAAGGTTCTACTAAAATTAAACGTTTAAAATGGGAAATAACTGCATCTATAATTTCCACCGCGCCATTTCCCACCGCCACGTTATTTACATCTACATTCAAATAATCAGAAACATTTTGTTTTAGTTCGCGGTACTCCAAATCTGGATACGCCAAAACTTCTTCAAATCTCTCCATTATTCCTGATTTCAATTCCTTAGGAAAACCCAAGGGATTTATATTTGAGCTAAAGTCTATTAACTCTCCTGTATAAAATTGTTCATATGAATACACGTCACCGCCATGATGTGGAATGTCCATATCGTCTCCTTATCCTAAAGATATCATGCTAATGGCCATTACAGCCATGCCACTAATAATTCCATATATCGACAAATGTTCTTCACCATATTCTCGGCTAGCAGGTAACAGTTCGTCCATAGAAATATAGACCATAATCCCAGCAACTACTGCAAAGACGATACCAAACAGTGTATCTGTCATAAAAGATCTTAAAACAAAATATCCCACTA
Source organism: Tissierellia bacterium (assembly GCA_012513395.1). Next base: position 10,368 of record JAAZCH010000004.1, on the reverse strand, counting down.
AGCCGCCTAGGGGCTCTGCAAATCCACTTAAAAACGTAAGCTTTAGCGCCTTGGTTTTAGAACCTGTAGATTGGAAAATTGGAACAGCTACTGCGATGCCTTCAGGAATATTGTGAAGAGCAATAGCAATGGCAATGGAAATTCCCAGCTCTGGACTCACCATAGCCGACATAAAAGTTGCCAATCCTTCTGGAAAGTTATGGATTGCAATTCCCATAGCAGTAATAAATCCTAATTTTTCAAGTCTCTTACATTCTTCTGGCGAATATTCATTTACTATACAAAATTCAGAAAGCTCATACTCGCCCTCTCTCATATCTTCCATTTCTTCTTCTGAGCGCACATTATGGGGATTTGTACTGTCGGGAACAAATTTATCAATAATAGCTATTAAAGCTACTCCGCCTAAAAAACCAACCAACATCAATATCTCTGGCATTTTTCCAACATGGTCATTTTTTAAATATTCAACTGCCGTTGGCAAAATCTCCATAAATGAAACGTATATCATTACACCTGCAGAAAAACCCAAGGCTATGGACAAAAACTTTTTGTTATTGGCATTCGTAAAAAACACCAACAGCGCCCCCACAACTGTGGATAATCCCGCTACCAATGTGACCACAAATGGAAATCCTATTTCTTGCAAAATCGTCATACATATTCTCCTTTAAAACTGACTATAATATAATTCGTTATAGAAACCTTTTTGTTCCAAAAGTTCCTTATGCGTTCCTTTTTCTATAATATCTCCGTCTTTTAATACCAAAATCAAATCTGCATTGACTATAGTAGATAATCTATGGGCGATAATAAAACTCGTCCTACCACTTACAAGTCGTTCCATAGCTAGTTGAATTAACCTTTCCGTCCTAGTATCGATGGAGGAAGTGGCTTCATCTAGTATCATAATTTTTGGATTGGAAATCAAAGCTCTTGCTATAGTTAATAATTGTTTTTGGCCTTCGGAAATATTAGAAGCATTCTCTTCTAGAATTGTATCATATTCTAGAGGCAATTTTGTAATAAAATCATGAGCATAAGCATTTTTTGCAGCCTCAATTATTTCTTCCCTAGTTGCGTCCATCTCTCCATAGGCTATATTTTCTGATACTGTGCCTTCAAAAAGCCAAGTATCTTGTAAAACCATTCCGAAGTAATTTCTAAGATCAGTCCTAGTAAAATCTCTAATGTCCACTCCGTCTATTTTGATAGCCCCCTTGTCCACATCGTAAAATCTCATCAACAAGTTTACCAAAGTAGTTTTCCCTGAACCAGTAGGTCCAACGATGGCTACTGTAGAGCCTTCTGGAATGTTAATAGACAAATCGTGAATGATTTCTTCTTCCCCGTATCCAAAGGACACATTTTCAAAAGAAACTTGAGGCCTAATGCTATCAATAGATATATTTTTGGATGAGTCTGATACTTCCTCTTCAGCATCTAGCACTTCAAAAACTCTTTCTGCAGCAGCTATACCACCTTGGAGTATACTTATAATATCCGTCATCATAATGATAGGTCTAGTAAAACTTCTGGAATATTGTACAAAGGATTGGAAATTACCAATATTAATTTGTCCTGTCAAAATAAAATATCCACCCAAGACACTCATGCCTACCATGCCGATATTGTTTACAAATTGGGATATGGGCATAGTGATTCCACTGAAAAAGTCAGATCTCGATCCTGATTCTCTTAACTTTTTATTTTTTTCTTCAAAAATTCTCAAGGATTCATCTTCATAATTATAAGATTTTACCAATTTATTTGAGCTAAACATTTCCTCTATATGAGTATTTAAATCTCCCAAGTCTTTCCACTGTAAGGAAAATTGTTTTTGGGATTCTTGCATGATTCTAAAACTTGCCAAAATCGTAAGGGGAATAGTCAATATGGTTATTAAGGCTAGTCCTGGACTTATATAAAACATAATTCCCATTACTCCAACAATAGTCACAATGGAGCTAATCAGTTGGTTTATTATTTGGGAAAGGGATTCTGAAATGGATTGGACATCATTTGTCATCCTACTTAATATATCTCCCACAGGATTTTTATCAAAATAGGAAATTGGAAGCCTCTTAAGTTTCTTAGAAATATCCTCTCTCAATCTATAAGTTATCTCGACATTTACCTTCACACCTAGTCTAAATCTTATGAATTCAGCAAAAGCTGCAAAAAGGTAAATTCCTATGAGAATATATATAAGCTTCATAAATTCCCCAAAGTTTATGGTTCCTTGGTTTTTGATACTTTCCACTACGAAATTAGTCGTATTACCCATTATAAATGGTCCAACTATATCGAAGATTGTGCTAAGAACGGCAAAAATTACTGCAAAAACCAAAGTTATCTTATATGGACTTAAATATTTTAACAACCTACGAAGTGACTTCCAAGTATTTTTATTTATCTTTTTCAAGTCTCCTTGTAAAGCCTTTTGTCTGTTTTGTCCTCCTCGCATCATAATCTTGCACCTTCTTCAAAATCTTGAGATTCTAATATTTCCCTATACTCTTGGGATTTAGCCTTTAATTCTTCATGGGTGCCTTTTCCTATCATGACACCATTATCTAAAAGTATAATAAAATTAGAATCAGCGGCTACAGTAGCCCTTTGGGTAATTACTAACATTATCTTATCGTCTATCTTCTCGTATAATTCTGCCCTAAGTTCCTTTTCAGTTTTATAATCCAGTGCAGAAAAACTATCGTCTATTAAATAAAGACTTGGGTCCTTGTAGATAGCTCTGGCGATGGAAATTCTTTGTTTTTGTCCACCGGAGAAGTTTCTCCCCCTTTGCTCTACACTGGTTTTGATTCCTGACTCTCTTTCGAATACAAAATTCGCTTGAGCGATTTCCAAGGCGTCTTCTATTACCATTTCGTGAACTTGTTTACCACCCATTACTACATTTGTACAAACTGTTCCTGCAATTAAATCAGGTTTTTGTTCAGTGTATCCAATTTGTTCTCTCAAGGAATGAAGCTCATACTCTTTTATATCCCTACCGTTGATTAAAATTTCTCCCTCTTCTACTTCATAAAATCGCACTAGTAGGTTTGCAATGGTGGTCTTACCAGAACCAGTAGCTCCTATTATGCCTATGACATCTCCCTTGTTGGCATAAAAACTCACGTCTTTAAGGGAATAACTGTGGGAGTCAGGATATTTAAAGCACACATTTTTAAATTCTATAGATTCTATATCTTCAAGTAATACAGTTCCACTATCCACTATATCTTCTTCCAAATCCAAAACTTCGTTTATTCTATTCAAAGATGCTTGAGCCCTTGGAATGTGCAAAAATATCATAGATAACATCAAAAATGACATCATTATATTATTGGCATATTGAATAAATCCAAGTATTTCACCAACTTGCATCTGGCCTTGTAGTATTAATCTAGAACCATAAAATATTATCGCCACCAAAGTCAAGTTCATAATCAGCCCCAAAGAAGGAGCAAATATAGATTGATACTTTCCTGTAACTTCATAAATGTCCGTGTAAGCTCTATTGTATTTGGAAAAATCTCCTTGCTCGAAATCTTCCCTGTCGAAAGCTCTAATAACTCTCATACCTGTAAGCCTTTGTCTAAAAACTCTATTGATATTATCCAAGCCTATACGAAGTTTATTCATAATGGGAATTAATTTGGTCCCAAAAATTCCTATCATTACAAGTGTTATAGGCAAAGAAATTAAAAATACCATGGAGAGTTTAGGATTCGTAGTGATGGCCATTAAAATACCCCCAATAAACATAAGGGGTGCTCTTAGCATCATCCTAAGTCCCATTCTAGTCAGATTTTGGACTTGTGTAATATCATCTGTAGATCTGACGATCATAGATGCAGTTCCCAATTTTTCAAATTGGCTAATACTGATATTTTGTACTTTTTTAAACATAACTTCTCTTAAGTCCGATGCGAATCCAGTAGCAACTCGTGTAGAATATCTAATGGATATAACCATAAACACACTAGACAAAAAAGCTACTATTAGCATCAATATTCCCTGTTTTAAAATGTAGGGCATATCACCATTAGTAACTCCAATATCTATTATGTTTACAGTAATCCGCGGAATAAATAATACCCCTAAAACATTAATAAAGAGAGTAACCACTACAATGATTATCTCCTTCCAATAGGGCTTTAAATAATTAAAAACTTTCATATACTCACCTTATCTCTTGTAGTTATATATACCTAAAATGGGGTATTTTTAAACATACGCAAAAGTATTTGACTATTTCTATCGCAAAAATTTATTTATTTGGATATAATAGTCCAGGAGGTATATATGTTTAATGCATTTTTCAAACTTGGAGGATTTTTCAAAAGATATAAAAAGAGTCAGTTCTTAGCAATCTTTTTTCTATTAATTAGCTATTTTGTTACATTCTCCAAACCCTATCTTATAGGAAGAATCAGCGATTCCATAGTCACAGGAAATTACGATTTGAAAGAATTGTATCAATTACTGGGAATTTTTGGAGTTTTAATTTTTCTAACCTATTTTATCAATGTAGGTTGGAGTTTTAATTTGTTCAAAAATATTTATTTAATCAGCAGAGACACTAGAAATAGTCTGATGAAAAAATATTTGGCACAATTCCCTGAGTTTTTCGAAAGAAATTCTACAGGTTCTCTAATGGGAAAAGCTACAAACGACGTAGAGGCCATGAGCGGTATTGTAGGATATGGAGTAATGCTCATCTTTGATGCTATTATTTATCCAATACTATTAATCATAGTTATGTTTGTAATATCTTGGGAATTGACTTTGTTTTCTTTACTGGCCTTTCCTCCTTTTGTTTACGTTTTGTATAAGACAGATATCAAGATGGATGAAAAGTTCAGAAGGTTACAAGAATCCTTCGACAGGATGAATGACATCACTTTGGAGAGTATATCTTCAATTAAAGTCATTCGCTCTTTTAATGTAGAAAAAGTTTTTAAAGGTCGTTTCAAAGATCACATCATAAACAATCGAGACGCAGATATGGATAAAAATTCTGTTCTCCTTCGTTACATGCCTTATTCAAATGTATTCAATACGGTATTGATGACTCTTACTATTATCGGTGGAGTATATCTTATTAACAAAGGCAAGATGACACTGGGTTCTTTAATTACATTTACTATGTATATGGGTAACCTTAGCTGGCCAGCCTTTGGGTTATCAGATTTGCTAGCTATGGGTAGAGAAGGTGGAACTTCCATTAGAAGAGTAGAAGAAATTATGAATTACAAAGAAGATATAGTTGATGTGGAAAATCCTGTTATTTTAGAATATCCAGAATCCTTTAAATTTACTGATTATTCTTTTAAGTATCCAACATCAGATAGAATTATTTTAGAAGATATTAATTTAGGTTTCCACAAAGGTGAAACGGTTATCTTAGTAGGAAAAACTGGCTCTGGTAAAACCACCTTGCTAAAACAATTACTAAGACTCTATGATAAAAACTCTGGCGAATTTTTAATAAATGATATTCCCATAGAAAATTACCAAAGAAAATCCTTAATAGATAAAGTCGCCTATGTCCCCCAAGAAAATTATCTTTTTTCCAAATCTGTTAAAGATAATATAAAGCTTTTCAGAGACTTTTCCGAAGAAGAAATTGAAAAAGCAATTTTACTTTCAGATTTCAAAAAAGACATAGACAATTTCCCAAAAGGATTGGAAACTATGACAGGAGAAAAAGGAGTCGCACTTTCAGGAGGACAAAGACAAAGGATCGCCTTGTCTAGAGCTTTAATTAAGGAGTCAGAGATACTAATACTAGATGACGTATTTTCCGCAGTGGACACTAAGACAGAAGAAAATATTATCAGAAATCTAGAAGCAGAAAGAAAAGGCAAGACCAATATTTTCGCAACCCATAGACTCAGCGTGATAAAACCAAAAGATTATGTAGTCGTCTTGGAAGATGGAAAAATAGAAGCCCAAGGGACTCACGATGAAGTTTATGAACTTTCATCTTGGTACAAAGAGCAATACGATATCCAGATGATGGAGGTGGAAAATGATTGATACAAGAAGCACAGGAAGTGTAATCAATAGAATATTAGAATATGCTATGAGAGTTAAAAAAGAACTGGCAAAAGGCATGGTCTTAGTTCTTATCATGACGGGACTACAAGTGCTAGCTCCCATTTTGATAGGGCAAATTATCGACGGAAAGCTATCCTCATCTATTTCTATGACGGATATAAAAGGAATATCACTGATTCTTTTAGGTTATTTTGCAGTGGGAATAGTTCAGTCCTTCTTTAGATATGTTAGCAATATGTCTTTTATGGACACTGCGAATTTAATCGCCATTGAGCTACGTCAGGATTTATTCAATCATATCCAAAAATTACCCCAAAGATACTTCGACAATATTTCAGCTGGAAAAGTAGTCTCTAGAATTACAAATGACACCAACGCCCTTAAAGTATTGTTCCAAAATATTTTAGGACAAATTGTAGTTTCAGGTATTTATATAATAGTGGCGTTTATCATATTATTATTTACACAACCTTGGGCGACCTTGTTTTTATTAGTTCCCTTGCCGATATTAGTATTGATGGTGAAATTCTATAACAAGTATTCAAGTAAATACAACCGGGAATATAGAAGAAGTTTAAGCCAAATAAATTCAGATATAAATGAAAATATCAAAGGCATGGAAGTCATAAAGACATCTAATGTGGAAGAAGAAGTTTTTGAAGAATTTAAAATAATCAGCGAAGAAAATTTCAATTCCGGAGTCCAAATAGAATGGCTAGATTCATTTACTAGCTTTAACGCTACTCAGACTCTATCTAACTTCAACGTTTTGGTAATACTATTGGTCTTTGGGATTGCAAATCAAAAAAATATTCCAGGATTCACAGTAGGTTTAATGTACGTTCTCCTAGACTACACCCAGAGGATTTATCACTCAACTCAGCATATTATCCAAAGATTGAGAGAAATCGAAAGAAGCCTTGCGGCAGCTGATCATATATTTGAAATCTTCGACATGGAAGAAGAAGACACCATCTCCGACACCCATGCACAAATATACGGAGACGTGGAATTCAAAAATGTTTCATTTTATTATAAAGATGAAGATTACGTCTTGAAAGACATTAATTTCAAAGTACAAAGAGGAAATACCATCGCCCTAGTGGGACAAACAGGTAGTGGGAAAAGTTCCATTATAAATCTACTATTTAGATTTTATCAAGAACAAAAAGGAGAAGTGCTATTCGATGGAATAAACGCAGATGAGTACTCCCTAAACGATTTAAGATCCAATATGAGCATAGTTCTTCAAGAGCCATTTATCTACGAAGGAACCTTGCGAGATAATATCACCCTAGGGATAGAATACGACGACGAAGTGATAAAAGACGCACTCGTAAGCGTAGGAGGAGAAAAGCTTTTAAGCACACTTCCAGATGGTTTAGACGCACCATTTACAGAAGGAGGCAGCACTCTCTCCCAAGGCGAAAAGCAAATCATAACCTTCGCACGAGCGATTATAAAAGATCCAAAAATCCTAGTCCTAGATGAAGCCACTTCATCCATAGACTCAGAAACAGAACAATTTATCCAAATCGGACTAAATAAACTAAAAGAAGGAAGAACCACCTTCGTAATAGCCCACCGACTATCCACAATCAAAGACTCCAACGAAATTATAGTCTTAAGCTACGGAAACATAGTCGAAAGAGGCACCCATGAAGAATTAGTGGCACAAGATGGAATTTATAACGCAATGTTGATGAAAGAACAAAATGTAGATAGATAGATAGATAATAGATAGTAATTTGAAATTAGTAATTAGTAATTAATAAAGCCTACGGCAAGTTAGACGAATTTATGCGTCAACCTTATCGTAGGCTATTTATTAAGATTAAAAAATCATTCTTCTCTATATGATATTTTAAAAGTTACTAGTTATTTATTCGGAATAATTATTTCTAATTTAATTTTTAGAACATCATAGATTAAAATTACTACTACAATAATTTTAAAATAGGTTCTAAGTATTTTTCATCTGTCCAATCACTTTTGTTATTTCCTGCGGCCATTAAGGCTCTTTCCCAAGTCTCATATTCTTCTGGGTCCTTTTTTGATACTATCTTTATAAGTAATTTACAAAGATTCCTATCTACAATATTCATTCCTGCCAAGTCCCATGCTCCTCTACAATAAATGCATGGAATGCCTTCTAGTTCACCTTTTAGATTTTGCTTTATGATTTCTTGAATTGCAGTTTCATCATATGGAGATGCTCCAACGCAGAAAATTATAAATTTTTTTTCTTTTAATGAGTCTATATTTTTTCTTAAGAAGTTTAGTCCTGCGATGCCAGAAGCGTAAATGCCGCCACCTATTATTATGGTATCGTAGTTTTTAATATCTTCAATCTTTGCTTTATCTACTTCGACTTTTTCAAATCCTGTCTTGTCTGAAAGCCAGTCTGCGTATTTCTTCGTCGCTCCGTATTTTGATTTATAAATAATTATTCCCTCCATATTCCATCTCCTATCGTAGCAAATATTCTTTTATTTTAGAAAAATTTCGACTTTCTCATTTCCAACCTCTTTAAGTATTATAGCATTTTATTATTATAGGAATGTAAAAAAATGCCCTATAGTTTTATCTTACGTGTTGTAATAAAACCACAGGGCATTTATTCATTATTATTTAAAATTTACTATTTATACAATATATTTTTCTATATATTCGTCATAGGTCATATTGTAATCGCCGAAGTCGTCTCCGTCTATTTTTATGATTCGATTGGCGATGGTGTTCATAAATTCTGTGTCGTGGGATGTAAACAAGACGTTTCCTTTAAAGGCAATCAGCCCGTTGTTTACGCTGATAATCGACTCTAGGTCCAAGTGATTCGTGGGTTGGTCTAGAATTATCGTGTTTGCATCTGAGAGCATCATCTTGGAGAGCATCATTCTCATTTTTTCTCCTCCAGATAATACGTCTGATGGTTTTAGGGCTTCTTCTTTTGTAAATAACATTCTGCCTAAGAAGCCTCTGATGTAACTTTCGGATTGTTCTTCTGAATATTGTCTTAACCAATCAATCAAGTTCAAGTTTTTGTCGAAAAATTCGTTATTGTCTTTTGGCATATAAGATAAAGTTGTGGTAACTCCCCATTTTATCTCTCCGCTGTCTGGTTCCAACTCGCCTGTTAAAATTTTAAATAATGTCGTAATAGCTAATTCATTTCCTATAAAACCTACCTTGTCATATGGATCTAGTCTGAAAGATATGTTTTTTAAGAGTTCCACTCCGTCTACTGTCTTGGAAAGATTCGTCACTTCCAAAACATCTTTACCCAAAGTTCTGCCGATTTCAAATCCTACAAAAGGATATCTTCTGCTAGATGGTGAAATGTCGTCTAATTCGATTTTGTCCAGTAGTTTTTTACGGCTGGTAGCTTGCTTGGATTTGGATTTGTTGGCTGAGAATCTTCTGATGAATTCTTGAAGTTCTTTTATTTGGTCTTCCTTTTTCTTGTTGGCATCTTTCGCCAGTTGTGCCGCTAATTGGCTAGACTCGTACCAAAAATCGTAGTTTCCTACGTATATTTTAATTTTTCTATAGTCGATATCCACCATATGTGTACAAATGTCGTTTAAGAAATGTCTATCGTGAGATACGACGATAACTGTTCCTTCGTAGTCTTTTAAAAATTCTTGTAGCCACAAAATGGAGTGAATATCCAAATCGTTTGTAGGCTCGTCTAGTAGAAGTATTTCTGGTTTACCAAATAAAGCTTTAGCCAGTAGTACTTTAACTTTTTCCTTACCGTTAAGCTCTCTCATATATTTATCGTGCATATCTACTGGTATGCCGATTCCTTGTAAAAGGGTAGCTGCTTCTGACTCTGCGCTCCATCCGTCCATAGCTGCAAATTCTTCTTCCAGATGAGCAGCCTTTATTCCGTCGTCTTCATTGAAGTCTGGTTTTGCATAAAGTTCGTCCTTTTGTTTTTGGATTTCCACTAGTCTTGGATTTCCTAAAAGCACCGTATCTAAAACCAATTCGTCATCAAATGCGAAGTGATTTTGCTCCAGGACGCTCATTCTAGAATCTTTTGCTATACTGACATTTCCAGTATCAGGTTCGATTCTACCTTCCAATACTTTTAAAAATGTAGATTTACCCGCTCCATTTGCACCGATAACTCCGTAGCAATTTCCCGGTGTGAACGCCACATTCACGTCGTCGAATAATTTGGATCCTTGAAAACTCAAACTCAATTCATTAACTGTAATCATTTATTTCCTCAATTTCTATATTAATATCTATTTGCGTTAATAACCTCAACTAATATATCAAAAGAATGAG
>JAAZCH010000204.1 GCA_012513395.1 Tissierellia bacterium | reverse complement strand
TGAAAGGTGAAAAAATGAATAAAACAAAAAAGAAATTAATTCCTATACTTTTCGTCCTTCCTGCATTAATAATGTTAACTGTTTTTATTTTTTATCCATTGGTTCAAAATTTTATAAATAGTGTGTATGAATTTTCTGCATTTTCTCCTACGAAAACCTTTGTTGGAAGTGCAAATTTTAAAGAACTACTCAAAGATAAAGTTGTAGCTACAGCATTAAAAAACAACTTCAGATATGCGGTTATTTCTGTTATCTTTCAAGTTTTTGGGGGAATGACATTAGCTGCTATACTTGAGCAAAAGGTTTTTAGAAAATTTGCTCCAGCATTTAGGATAATATATTTTATGCCAGTAGTAATTTCTATAACAGTTATTGCATTGCTATTTAGCTTTGTATATCATCCACAAATAGGTTTGCTTAACAGTTTATTAAAAAATATAGGTTTAGGAAATTTAGCAAAACCATGGTTAGGTAATAGTAAAACAGCAATATATGCAGTTATTGCTGTAAGTCAATGGCAAAGTATAGGATATATAATGATGCTATTTATTGTTGCTATCCAAAAAATACCTGGAGAGTTATATGAAGCTGCTGAACTAGATGGTGCTTCTAAAATTCAACAATTCTTCTATGTCACAATCCCACAAGTTAGAGAAACACTATTTGTTACAACTCTGATTACAATAACAGGATCTATGTTAGTATTTAACGAACCTTACATTTTAACAAGCGGTGGAGGACCGGGTACAAGTTCGATTACTATGTCAATTCATATGTATCAAATGGGATTTTTAAAAGATAGAATGGGATATGCTTCTACTTTAGCGCTAGTTATATTTATAATAACTGCTATCTTAGCTGTAATTCAGCAATTTGCATTTAAGACTGGAGATGAGGATTAATGAAAGCTAGAATAAAACAAAAAAATCACTGGAAGTCTAGTCATTACCTCATATTATTGTTTTTAATACTTTATGTAGTAATTATTGTCTATCCTTTAATTTGGATGGTAATATCTTCAATGAAAAGTTATAGTGAAATTTATGGCGATGTCTGGGGTCTTCCGTCTGAATGGCTTGTTGTGAACTATGCTACTGCGTGGAGTAAAGGTATTTCAAACTATTTTATAAACTCTATGATTGTTACAGGATCTACAATTATTTTAGTAGTCATTATTGGTTCATTAGCAGCTTATGGATTATCTAGATATAAAACTAGGGCTGTAGATATAATGCTAGTTTTAGTTATGCTAGGCATGATGGTAAATCCACAGGTGTGTTTGATACCTTTATACCGATTATTGAGAGGATTATCATTACATAACACTCGATTTTCTTTGGTATTAATTTACACTACCTTCAGATTACCGCTTTCTATTTTGCTTATTCGTTCATATTTTTTGGGAATTCCTAAAGAAATTGAAGAATCAGCCAGATTAGATGGATGTGGAGATTTTGGAATTTATTCAAGAATTTTTCTTCCCATGTCAAAGCCAATTATTTCTACAATAGTTGTTTTAACAGCATACTATGCTTGGAATGAATTTTTATTCGCAATAATATTTATTGACTCTACTAATTTGAAAACTATACCAGCAGGTTTAATGAATTTTAGAGATGCTCTTCAGACTGACTGGGGTGTATTATTAGCTGGAATGGTAATAGCTACTATTCCAATGATTATCATGCTAATAGCGTTACAAAAACAATTAGTAAGAGGATTATCAGAAGGATCGGTGAAAGGATAATATGAATTTTATAGCTATTGGAGATAATGTCGCAGATTGTTATTTACACGAGGGGGTTTATTACCCGGGTGGAAACGCAGTAAATGTTGCAGTTAATCTCAAAAAATGTGGTGCGGAAACTGTAGAATATATTGGAGTTTTCGGTACGGATGATATGGCAAGCCACATTGAGAAAAGTATAAATGAAGAAGGAGTTATTACAAATAAATGCAGGAAAATGATTGGAAGAAGTGGGCATCCATCCGTTAATATAGATGAAAATGGAGAACGCTATTTCGTAGGCAGTCCAGTCAGAACTGTTCAAAGAATGGCTTCAATTAACTTGCTAAAAGAAGAGTATGAGTACTTAAAGAGTTTTGACTTAGTTCACACTTCTTGCTATTCTTCAATAGATCATTTGCTCTCTAAAATCAGTCAATGTACAAAATTATCATATGACTTTTCAGATGAGCATAACATTGATAAGATAAGAAGTTTATCTAAGTATGTAGATTACGTTTTTTTATCTGGTTCTGATTTGACAGATGAACAAAATAAAGAGATAATTAAGATCGCACACGAAAGTGGTGCAAGTATTGTTTGTATAACTTTAGGTTCTAAAGGTGCGATTTGTAGTGACGGTAATAAAATTTATAAGACTGGAATTGTAGAAACTGAAATAGTAGATACGATGGGAGCCGGAGATGGTTTTATTGCTGGATTTTTATACAAATACACAGAGACGAAAAATGTTCAAATTGCTATAAATTTTGCTGCAGAAGTTGCTGCAAAAGTATGTAGAATTAGCGGAGGTTTCGGGCACCCTAAAAAGTTAACAGAACAAAATATTTAAGGAAGATTTAGATGAATGTATTTATATGAAGAAGTAAAAAATAGAATCGGAAGTAAAATTTCCAGTGGTGAATACAGAAAAGGGGATCAAATCCCTTCTGAAATGGAACTTGCAAAAAGATATAATGTCAGCAGAATTACAGTAAGAAGGGCCTTAAAAGAGTTAGAGTCAGATGGAATTCTGCAAATAAGACATGGTCAGGGCACATTTGTTAGAAATGAAGAAAATCTAAACCTTCGGATGTTAAATTTAAGAGGATTTAGTGAATTGGAGACTAGAGAAAAAGTTCATTTCAAAAGATCTATTATATCTAAAACTATTATTAAAGATAAAGAACTGGATGAAGTTTTCGAATCGGATTTCGAGGATGAATATCTAAGGCTTGAAAGAATTCTTCAAGATGAAAAAAATAAACCTAGATTTAAAGATATATCTTATTTTCCTATGTCAATTTATAAAGACATTTATGATAAGATTACAGCAAATATATCTACATTTCAATTAATTAAAGAAGAATATAATATTAAGTTTGATCACTACTCAAAATTAATATCTGTGATACATGACCCTCAAGTAAATATTGAATTGAAAATTTTACCTTCTGAACCATTAATTTTTGTAAAAAAGAAAATTTATGATGAGAAAAAGAGAGTAATACACTACTCTACTCATTATTTAATAGCTAAAGAAGTTACTTTTGAGCTAAATTCTTTACAATTTAACGAATGAATGAAAGGAGAAAACTATGGCAAGAGTAGTTTTTAAAAATGTCTACAAAAAATATTCTGAAGATGTGATAGCCGTCAAGGATTTTAACTTAGACATAAAAGACGAAGAATTTGTAGTTTTTGTTGGACCTTCTGGGTGCGGGAAATCAACAAGTTTGAGAATGTTAGCTGGACTTGAAGATATTTCCGAAGGAGAGATTTATATAGATGACGTCTTAGTGAATAATGTAGAGCCTAAAAATAGAGATATCGCCATGGTATTCCAAAGTTATGCATTATATCCACATATGTCAGTTTATGACAATATGGCTTTTGCTTTAAAACTTAAAAAAATTAATAAAAAAGAAATAGATAAAAGAGTAAAAAAAGCAGCTGCAATACTGGGATTAGAAAACTATCTGGACAGGAAACCTAGGACATTATCAGGCGGTCAAAGACAAAGGGTTGCATTAGGAAGAGCTATTGTTAGAGAAGCAAAAGTATTTTTAATGGATGAACCACTTTCTAACTTAGATGCAAAATTAAGAGTGGAAACAAGAGCTGAAATTATTAACTTACACAAGGAACTTAAAACTAATATTATCTATGTAACTCACGATCAAACAGAAGCAATGACAATGGGAGACAGAATTGTTGTTATGAAGGATGGTATTATCCAACAAGTGGATACCCCTGAAAATATTTACAGAAATCCCAAAAATCTTTTTGTTGCTAGTTTTATTGGGAGCCCTCAAATGAGTTTTTTTAAAACTAATTTAAAAAAAGATGGAGATTTAATTATTTTAGAAAATAATGGAAATCATTTTGGGGAATATAGTATTAATGAGTTTACAAATCTAAAAAAATATAATAATGATGAGATCATTTTAGGGATACGATCCGAAGATATTACATTGAAACCTCAAAATGAGGGAGATCTTAATATAAAAGTTACTTTAGTTGAAATGCTGGGATCGGACAAATATGTCTACGGTTTGTTAGAAAATAACAAAGTTGTTGTAAGATCTAAAGGAAATGAACAAGTTACAGAGGGAGACATTGTTGGAATTGAGTTTTCGAGAGAAAATCTTCATTTTTTTGATGCAGATTCAGGAATTGCATTAAATTACCTAGATTAATATGTATTTAGGCAACTAATAAATATTAGAGGTGAGGTTTTGATTAGAACCATTATTTTTGATATGGATGGAACTATGGTTAACTCTAAAGAAGCTAACTTGAAGTCTTTAAATAAGTCAATAGAAAAATATAATTATCCTCCAATAAGTGCAGATGACTATGAGATAGCTTATTCTATGTCTGGGAGAGATGTTTTATCATACTTTGGAGTCTCAGATAATGACTTAGACAAAATGAAAGAGGATTGGACTGTAGAGATGGATAAGATAAGAGAAGATGCTTTGCTTTTTGAAGGAATTGAAGAAACACTAAAAGAATTAAAGGCAAGAGGTTATAAATTAGGTGTAATTACATCCAGAGAAAGTGCAGGAGCTTTAAAGGACATTAAGCGCTTTAATTTATCACATTACTTTGAAGAAATTGTAACAGTTAGTGATATTGATAACCCCAAGCCACATAGAGACTCTCTAGATTTATATATAAGTAAAACAGGAGAGGATATAGAAAAAATAATTTACGTAGGTGATAGTATTCATGATTCGGATTTTGCAAAGAATGCAAATATACCCTTTGTATTAGGGTTATGGGGTGCAGTTAATCCTGATGTAGATGCTACAATAAAGTTGGAGGATCCAAGAGATTTATTAAGATATATAGAAGATCAATAGTTTATATTCATTGCTTTTAAAAGATGTGCTGATAGATTTATTTTAATTATTCTATGGAGTCTTTAAAAAACCTTTTTGTTGAGTTATGTTTTAACTTATCAAGAGGTTTTTTTATGTCAATAAAATTAAAAAATTTAGTAAAAATTTTGTAAAATTTCATTCGTTTATTATTTGACATTGCAAAAAGAATGGTTATGGTTTATTATATAGATAGTGATAAAAATATCAATTAAACAAATGGAGGAGATATTAGATGAATCGTTTTACTTTGCCAAGAGACATGTATTACGGAGAAGGAGCTTTAGAAGCTCTTAAAGGATTAGAAGGAAAAAGAGCGATAATTGTAGTTGGTGGAGGCTCTATGAAAAGAGGCGGATTTTTAGATAAGGCAGTAGAATATCTAAAAGAAGCTGGAATGGAAGTAGAGTTATTTGAAGGTGTAGAATCTGACCCATCAGTTGAAACTGTAATGAAGGGCGCAGAAAAAATGAGAGAATTCCAACCTGATTGGATTGTTTCCATGGGTGGAGGATCTCCAATTGACGCAGCAAAGGCAATGTGGGCATTTTATGAATATCCAGATGTTACATTTGAAGATTTATGCATTCCATTTAACTTCCCAAAACTTAGAACAAAAGCTAAATTTGCAGCTATTTCTTCTACAAGTGGTACTGCAACAGAAGTAACAGCTTTTTCAGTTATCACAGACTACGCAAAAGGAATTAAATATCCACTGGCTGACTTTGAGATCACTCCAGACGTTGCAATACTAGATCCAGCAATAGTAGCATCAATGCCAAAATCACTAATTGCAAATACAGGAATGGACGCACTTACTCAC
>JAAZCH010000203.1 GCA_012513395.1 Tissierellia bacterium | reverse complement strand
TTGTTCTATTTTTATATTGGACATTACCTTTTGGACTCCTACTTCTGAGTATTCCATACCCTTTACGAATTGCCCAATATATACATTCAACCCTGCACAAGCTGCTCTAACAGCCAAGCCGAAAGCCGCCGTAGTTTTTCCCTTTCCATCTCCCGTATAGAGATGTATGTATCTTTTTTCTTTCATAATTTTCCTTCTTTTTACAACAAAACCGAGAAGAATAATCCCCTCGGCATAATTTTATTTTTAAATTTTAAATCTTCCCAATTTTATAAAACCATCAGCAGCATCTAGGTCTTTAACTATTTCCCAATTACCCTTGATTCCCATAGTCTTTACCATCTCTTGGAAATAATACATAATAATTCCCATGTCTGTCATGGAGTGTTTTAAATCCTCGTCATTAACCACATAAGCATATATTTCGCTGCCATCTACTAGGAATCTCCAAGGCTGCTTATTTTTGTAAGATGGAGAATATCTTAAGGCATAAAACAAGTCTTGCATATTGAGTTTGGAAAGTGCTTCGCTTGCAGGTTTCGTAAAGTTTTCGTCAGTAAATGTAATTTCGTCCACAGTTTTTCTAGAGCTAGTTGCCTCTGGATTAAAAGGAGGTTTGTGCTGTTGATAACCCACAGCGATTAAAAAGTCGATATTTTCTCCCTTAAGTCCGAAAAGCTCTCTCTTAGACTCTATTAGGTGGTCTTCTAAGGTGATAATACAATATCCCAAACCCAATGGAAGTATTCTAGTTTCTAATTCTCCCAGAACAAAAGCGCCCTTTAGGTAATTCATTTTGTCCCTATTGCCATATTGAACTGTGATATAACCAGGAGCTTTGACCATCACTCCAGCGTATCCAGCCTTGCCATTTAGTTCATTGAAGATCAAATCCGAGTCTAAGTTTAAGTCCAAAGTAACCTCGTCCCACCCAAAATCATTGCCTATTTCAGCAATCACATTTCTGATATTGGAAACATCATCTGGATCCAAAGGTCTATTCTCAAATTCTCTAATAGATCTTCTCTCTTTAAGAAAATTCATCAATGTCATGTTAAAACCTCCTAATTTTTCTCTACTTAATAATTCACCACAGGTTTAGCTATCAAAGCCTTTAATTTAAAACATAATTCAGCACCATTGGGGATAAAAAATTGTGTCCCAAGGTTGTAATTAAAATACCCACAAAGGCTCCCACCAACACATCAGTAGGAAAATGAACTGCAAGATACATTCTAGAAATCCCAATTAAAGTGGCGTAGATTATAAAAACGCCTACAAATCCGGGATAATAATAGCTTACCACAGTTGCTATGGAACAAGCCGCAGCAGTATGTCCCGAAGGGAAGGAATAATCCGGCAAGAATATATCAAAAGTGTTCAATCCTTCCAATAAATCATAAGGTCTTACCCTTTTAGCTAAAAACTTCATTATGTGTACTATACCCGCAGTCAGCACTTGTAAAAACCCAAGTTCTATTACGAATGCTTTTTGTTTTACAGAATCAGCCATCATATATAAAGCAAATATCAATACACATAAAAAACCCACGCCTGCTAGTTTGGTATATTTAGGAAAAAATAAATCCAGGGCTCGTGTTTTCATCCTAGTATTTACTATTTGTAATATGTAATTGTCGAATCTTTTAAAAATATTTTTCTCTTTCATATCCATTAAAATTATATCATAACTGCACCCCAAAAATGCAAAATGTTTATAATTATGTGCTAAAATAATTGTGGTGATTAAATGATATTAAGCAAAGAACAAAGAGCTGCGGCGGAATCTCTATCAGGTTCCCACTTATTAATCGCCTGCCCTGGAGCAGGTAAAACTAGCGTCCTCTTAGAAAGAGTAGAAAACTTAATAAACTCTGGAGTAGATCCTGAGAAAATCTTGACTATTACTTTTAGCAAGACAGCAGCCACCGAGCTGGAGGATAGATTCAGTAAGAAGATTGAAAATCTGCAATCTACTCCTCATTTTTATACGATACACGCCTTTTCCTATAGAGTAATAAGAGATTATAGCAAAAATAAAGGCCTCAATTTAAAGCTCTTAGAAGGTTCCAAGGAAGTCAACAAATATAAATTGCTTTCAAATTTTTACAAGGAAGTCCACAACGAGTATATATCCGAAGAAAAACTAGACACCTTGGTAAATAAGATTGGATATATAAAAAATATGATGATGAATGTTGACGACGATCCTTTTGAAGAAATCGACAGATTCTCAGAACTTTTCGATATGTACGAAAACTTCAAAAGAAAATACAAATACATCGACTTCGACGATATGCTGGCCATGGGATTGGATATTTTAAAAAAAGATTCTGCCTTGAGACGAAAATATGTAAATATGTACGATTTTATCCAAGTAGACGAGGGACAAGACACCTCGAAACTACAAATGGAAATAGTAAAACTGCTGACGAAGGACAAGAAAAATCTCTTTATAGTAGCAGACGACGATCAGTCCATCTACTCCTTCAGAGGAGCTGACCCTCAAGGACTATTCGACCTACAAAAATTCTTTCCGGATTTAAAAGTCCACTACATGGAAACCAATTATCGCTGCTCCAAAAACATAGTGACAGCAGCCAATAATTTCATTAACCAAAATAAAATTCGCTACGACAAAAATTTAAAATCCAGCAGAGATTACACATCTCCCGTAGAAGTAGTGAAGGTGAAGGATTTAGAATCCCAATACGAATATATTTTAAATGACATCACTGAAAATAAATTAAAAGACTGCGCAATACTATATAGAAATAACGTATCGGCCATGGGAATCGTAGAATACTTTGAATCGAAAGATATAAAATTCCAAATCAAAGATAATTTGAAAATTCGCTTCCACACCCATAGGATAGCTGTTGATTTATTGGACACACTAAACTTTTCAGAAAATCCAGAAAAGTTAGAGTATTTTGAAAATATTTATTACAAAGTCGACGGATATATCTCTAGGCTTATGATAGAACAACTTAAAATTTCAGGAAAAAACGGAAATGTCTTGGACAATCTCATGTATGCGGAAGGATTAAAATCCTATTCCAAAAGGGAAATCGAAAAACTAAAGGACAATTTTAGAAGGCTTAAAAACTTACCTATGAATAGAAAAGTCGATTTTATAATTGAGAATTTAGGCTACAAGAAATACATGCAATACAGCTCCAAAAAAGAATCCTTAGGACTCCAAGGAGAACTTATAGTTTTGGAATCCTTAAAGAGAATCAGCAAAACTTCTTCTAGCCTCAAGGTATTTCAAGGGAGACTTAAATATCTAGACAATCTAATGGACACTTCCAGCAAGGAACAAAAAGGAATTTTCCTATCCACCATCCACTCAGCCAAAGGCAAGGAATACAAACACGTCTATATGATTGACGTCTTTGAAGGAGTCTTTCCATCAAAAGAATCCAAAGAAGTCGATCCCATAATAGTAGAAGAAGAACGCAGGTTATTTTACGTAGGAATGACCAGAGCCAAGGACACTCTAACGATATTATTTCCAGCAGCTATAGGCGAAAACAAAACTGATATATCGGTATTTTTAAAAGAATTATCTCAAGTAACTTAATATAATTAGTAGATTTTAATTAGTAATTAGTAGAGAGCCTGCGGCAGAGTTAGACTGATTGAAAGCGTCCGTAGGGGACGAATTCCAAAAGTTATGGACTTTATAATAGTTTAAAAATGGTAATATAGTTTGCTTTAATTAAATGCAAAACGACAGAGATACGTCCCGTGTTTGCAAAAAACAAAATATAGACTAGCAAATTAGTAGAGAGCCTACGGCCGAGTTAGTCTGATTGAAAACGTCCGTAGGGGACGAATTCCAAAAGTTATGGACTTTCTAATAGCCAAAAATGGAAATATAATTTGTTTTAAATAAATGCAAAACAACAGAGATACGTCCCGTGTTTGCACAAAAAACATATTAAATATCTACCGTTTTGCTTTGTTGATATGTTAGGTAAAAAATTTGGGTATAGTAAATTAAAGAATACGAAAAGGAAGTGATCTTGTGGAAGAGAAATACTTATTTTACGCTATGGAAGGTGCTGAGATGTGTTTTCAGCACGTATTGTTAAACGCACTGGATTTAAAAGCCGATGGATACGAAGTACAAATTGTTTTTGAAGGCGCTAGTGTAAAACTACCGCCACTGCTGGCAGAAAAAAATCCCCTTTACAAAAAAGCTCTAGAACAAGGCATTATAACTGGAGTATGTAAGGCTTGTGCAAAGTCTCTAGGAGTTTTGGAAGAAATAGAAAAACTAGAACTCCCCTTATTAGCAGATATGTCAGGCCACGCAGGGATAAAACCCTTTGTAAAAGAAGGATATGAAGTTATTGTTTTCTAATTAGTAGACTTGAATTAGTAATTAATAGAAGCCTACGGCTAAGTTTGACGAATTGATATGTCTAACTAAGCCGTAGGCTCTGTACTACTCTTTGCTATTTACTAATTTTTCCATTTCCTCTACTTCTAGTCTATAAATTGTCCAATCGTCCATGGATTTTGCTCCTAGTTTTTTATAGAATTCAATGGATTTTTCGTTCCAATCCAAACACACAAATTCAAATCTAGTGCATCCTCTTTCCAAAGCGATTTCTGCTAGTTTTTTGAATATCTTTTTGCCGTAGCCTTTATGGCGTTTATCTTCATCAATATAGACATCTTCTAAGTACAATCCAGCTCTGCCTTCAAAAGTAGAAAAGTTAAAGAAATAAAGGGCAAAACCAATAATTTCCCCATCTTCTTCTGCAAAAAGCACTTCACCGATTCCCTTTTCAAATATCCAATATTCCAAGCTCTCCTCAGTAGCCACTACTTGGTCCAAAAGTTTTTCGTAATTAGCCAGCTTCTTTATATACTCCAAAATTTTTCCAGTTTCATGTCTTTCCGCGATTCTCAAATTAAAATTATCCCCCATGATTTCCCCCCTTAATTATTAAATTCTATCATCGGAGCCAAAGGTTTTCAATTGGTTGTTTACATTTACATTTAAAAAGGCGGTATTCATCCGCCTAAATTTTATCTAAATGTCCTTAAAAATCTAATCGCCACTGTCAGTAAAGCAATCCACAATATCCCCACTATTCCCATCAGTACATATTTTTC
>JAAZCH010000202.1 GCA_012513395.1 Tissierellia bacterium | reverse complement strand
CTTTACGTAATGAGCCACATCTGCTATATGAACTCCTAAATAATAATTTCCATTTTCTAGGATTTTTGCTGATATAGCATCGTCTAAATCCTTTGCATCTGCTCCGTCAATTGTAAAAATAAGTTCTTCCCTTAAGTCCATTCTTCCCTTTACATCTTCAGGATCTATTTCTACGGGCATATCAAGGGCTTGGTTTAAGACTTTGGTTGGAAATTCCATTCGTATTCCGTGACTGTGAGCTATTGATAATACGTCTACTCCCTTTTCCTCAGGATATCCTAGAACTTCTAAGATTTTTCCTTCAGGATTTTTCCCATCTTCCGGATATTTAACTATGGATACTAAAACTTTTTGCCCATTTTTGGCTTCTCCAAGATTTTTATTTTTTACAAATATATCGTAGTTGGCAGATTTATTATCAGGGATTACAAAACCGTATTCGTCTTTTGGCATTATGGACATAGTTCCCACTATTTGGGATACGCCTCTTTTAACTATTCTTTCTATATAGCCTTCTTGTCTGGTTCTTCCACTTTGTTCTTTTTTCAAAGTCACAATTACAGTGTCTCCATCCATGGCACTTCCCAAATCGTCTTTGGACACGAAAATGTCATCTCTTCCTTGTAAGACAATAAAAGCAAAGCCTTTTTCTGCCATATCTACAATTCCTTCAAAAGAATTGCTATCTTCCATGGTAGAATATCTTTCCTTTTTGTCTCTATATATAAGTTTTTCCTTTTCCATACTTTTTAAGCATTGATAAACGGCCTTCGCTTCTATTCCACGAATGCCTAATATATCAGCTACATCTTCCCTCATCAAGGGCGTCTGTGATTGTTTCACTATTTCTAGTATCTTTTCTTTTAAGGTCATATCTTACCTCCAATTGTATTATATATGAAATTACTTGGAATTTAAAGAAATTTGATTACACAAGGATTTCGCACTTATTCCTAATAATAATTTACCTTTATAAAATAATTATTACCCATTATTAATCTTTAAATTGCACTTTTTATAATCACCTTAAATTACACTTTTTAGTTAAATTTAACCAATAAAAAACCGAGATCTCTCTCGGTTCTAGATTTTACTATAAATTAGTCTAATACATAAACTTTTACATTTCTTCTTCCAAAGGATTTAACAGTGCTAGCTGATTCAAAGAATAAATCTATTCTGTTTCCTTTTATAGCTCCGCCTACGTCTTCTGCAACTGCTACTCCATAGGATGGCCATCCATCTGTGGATTCGATATAAAGTTTAGTACCTAGTGGTATAACGTTTCTATCTACAGCTACTACTCCAGGTCTTAGCTTTGTTCCTAAAGCTGTAATTCCTGCCCACTGTCCATTGGACGCTGGGGATGCGTCATAAGCTGTTGCTTGCATAGTTATTACTCTAGAATAACTTCTGCCATTTAGCGATCCGCCTCCGCCTACTTTAGTTGCTACAGGTTTAGGTGGTTCTTTAGTTCCAATTTCATTAACTTGATTAACCGGAGCTTTTACTACTTCTTCAATAGTCTTTGAGCTAATTTCTTCGCCGTTTTTTACTGTAAGTTCTGTAGTAATTACTGTAGTTCCTTCAACCCCTGGAGTAACTACTCTAGACTTTCCTTTTTCTAACTCGGGATTTTCTTGAGTTACTGTCTCGTAAGGTACTGAAACTACGT
>JAAZCH010000201.1 GCA_012513395.1 Tissierellia bacterium | reverse complement strand
TGTTTTAACCCATCATAATACGAATTTATAGCTCCTTTTCTTGATGCAAGTCCATAACCAACAATCTCTTTGTTCCATGCATCTATATATAATGTTAATTCATAATAAACACCTTTTACGTTGAATGAAGTCATATCTGAAACTATTACTTCGAATGGTTTTGATAAGTATTTCCAGCCATTCCATATTAGATTGTTAAATCGATACTGTTCTTCTCCAGGTTTCTTCCATTGATAGTGCTTTCCTTTAGATCGAATTGCTTCATATTTGCATAAACGATGAACATAATTATCTGTCCAAACTATTCCATATAGGTTTCTAATGAAGGCATTCAACCATCTATATCCATGCGACGGATGTTTTAAATGGACTTCTTTTATTAATTTAATATCTTCTTGTCTAGCTAATTCTTTTATTGATGGATTATTATTTCTATATTTCCATTTATAATATCCACTTTTACTAACCGACATTAAATCGCATAAAAATGTAACTGCATATTTACTACTAAGACTATATATTATTTCGTATTCACATCGAATGTAGTAACGTATTCCTTTTTTGCCCCAACTCCTTTCACTGCATAACCTTTTTTTAATCTCATTACCTCAATTTCCTTTTTCAGTAAATCATATTTAAGTTTTTCTAGTTCTGTTTTTGGTTTTCTACCTTGACCTTTGGTTCCTCCCTTTTTTCTTCCAGTTTTAGATATAAGACTTTCAATTCCATATTCACGATAATTTCTTAGCCATTTGTTAAATAAACCTTGTGTTGTTTCGTATTTCTCAGCGATCGCTCTAGTACTTATTCCCCCTCGCAGATATTATTTAATAATTTCTTCTTTTTCTTCTGCAGTTCTCATTATGTTTTTTCTCATTTTTTCCTCCTTTATTTTATAATAACAAAAAAAGTAGACTGAAGTCTTTTTTGACTTGTCTACTTTTATCTTATCACTTCATTTGAACCGTATCTTTTGGATATATGGGATTCAAAAAAGAGTGAAATAATGTTAGAATATGTAAAAGTAACAAAAGAAATATATACATTTTGTAAAGAGGAAAAATTAAAACTTATTTTATGTATTCCTTATTACTATGATACATTGGGATTTCCATCAGAATTAGAAGAACTGATTGATCAGTGTGATGAAATAGCGATCATGAATTATTATAAAAAAAAGGAAGCGAAACATATCGAAAATGAAGTTTTCTATGCCAAAAAACATAGGAAGAAAATAAGTGTTATTTATGAACTAAAAAAAGTGGGAACCCATTCCTTAAAGGAAATAAATACATATGCTAACGAAGGAATGGAAGGTGTAGAAAAAAGTTTTGAAAAATTGGAAAGTATATATGAGGATGTTCCTTTATCTTATGCGATCCATGATGCTAAAGCATGGAAAGGATTAAATGATGAATGAGGTACTACGGCAAGAGAAAAAAATGGTATTGTCTTTAGATGAATATTATCGCTATGCAAATTACTTTTCTCAGGTTCTACTTGAAGATTCGCACAATCATGGGGATGGCTATACGA
>JAAZCH010000453.1 GCA_012513395.1 Tissierellia bacterium | reverse complement strand
CCCGGAGTTTTCCATGTCGCTGATCCGTATATTTTCTTCCAGCGTCATCCGGTACCGCTGGTATTTCTGGAATACCCCGGAAACGCTGCGGAACAGGGACCGGCTTTCCACTTTCGCCGTGTCCATGCCGTTTACCCGGACAACGCCCTCCGTAGGCTTGTACAGCCCCAGTATCAGCCGGATGAGAGTGGTCTTCCCTGCGCCGTTCTCGCCAACGATGGCGACGGTCTCACCGGCTTTTATTTCAAAAGATACGTTGTCGACGCTCTTGTGCTCGGCATTAGGGTAAATGAAGCTCACATTTTCCAGCACGATGCCCTTGCTGACGTCGGCAGTGCCTTCTTCCCCGCCTCGCTCCGGCAGTTCCATGAACCGTATGAAGTTCTGTGCCTTGCCGAGGTTCGACGCCATGCTGCCTATATGCCTTGCTATTACTTCCTCCATGATACCGAACATCATGCCAACGGAACCGATCACCGCCGCAAAAGCGCCTACCGATATTTCACGCGCCAGCAAAGCTTTCACAAGCATATAGAGTATACCGCCGTATCCGGCTACAGTGAACCCGCGCATGGCCAGTTCTATCAGGTTGGTTTTCCTGCTTGCTTCCCACTCGGCTTTTCCCAGCTTGTCAAGCGATTTGCCGAAACGCTCGATGAAGAACCGGAATGCCCCGAGGATCCGCGTTTCCTTGAAATATTCCCTGTCGGCGATAGCTTTTTCATAATATTCATATTCGCGCCTGACCGGGGCAGCCTTGTCCTCGAATTTGGATATGATGCCGGTCCGCATGAGCTGTCCTGCAAGCACGGGTATGAATACCATCACTATGGCAAGGATGAACTGCGGCTTCAGGTAGTACAGGTATACTCCCATAAAGGCAAAGTAAGGGATGTAGAAGGTGAAAATCGTTACACCGATGTTCAGGATGAAGGAAACCGTCCATGCCCCCTCCTGCGCCTTGTTAATATCGTCATGGAGCCTTGGATCCTCCAGGCATACCGGGTCGATGCGCGCCATTTTGCCGTGTATGATTTTCGCCATCTCCCCGTTCAGTTTCGCAAAAACAACATCATGCATGAAATTATGCAGGCCGTTCAGTAATTCCCTGACGATACATACCAGTCCCAGGGCCGCGATCATCATGCAGGCCTGTTTAATCGTGCCTTTGCCTTTCAGCACGTTTTCCACAGAGTCATAGAAATTCTGGGTCATGAACGTTGCGAAGCCATGGGAAATCCCATGGAATATGCCTACAATGTTTATGCAGATGAACATGCCGGGCAGCGCTTTCATATTCACTTTCAGGCCGAACAGTATGACTTTGAGCAGCGAAACCTTCGGGCGCTCAGCAGCCTTCTTCGCGCTCTTATCAGCTTTTTTCGGAAGCTCATCAGCTTTCTTCCTGTTACGCATTTGCAGCCACCCCCGTTCCATCCATCCGGGGCCACCCCGTTTCATGCGGCGGTCCTCCGGGCTCGTCTGTCCTGTACCATTCGGCCTGGGACCTGAACATTTCCGCGTATATCCCGTTTTTCTCCATTAGTTCCTCGTGGGATCCGCTTTCGGCTATCCTGCCGTCGGCAATGACATATATGACGTCAGCCAGCCTGGTGGAGCCAAGCCTGTGGCTGATGAATATAGTAGTCATGCCTTTTGAGATCTGTTCAAACTTCCTGTATACCATGCTTTCGCTCACGGGAT
>JAAZCH010000027.1 GCA_012513395.1 Tissierellia bacterium | reverse complement strand
ATTGGAAGAGGGGAGAGCAGGTTTTGATAAAAATACATATGATTTGGTAATCTTGGATTTGAACTTGCCAGACGGAAATGGTTTGGATTTTTTGAAAGAGATTAGGAAATCTTCTGAAATTCCAGTTATTATCCTAACGGCAAAGGATTTGGAAATAGATGAAGTTTTGGGGTTTGAATTGGGAGCCAATGATTATATAACAAAACCATTTTCCCTGGCGATTTTGCGTGCTAGAGTAAATGCTCAATTGAATCATCACGAGGATAAATCTAAATATAAAAAGGATTTATTTTCATTTGATTTTGACAAGATGAAATTTTTTGTTGACGACAAAGAAATAGAACTAAGTAAGACGGAGCAGAAACTTTTAAAATTGCTAATAGATAATAAGGGAATCACTTTAAGCAGAGAAAAAATTTTGGATTACATTTGGACAGACGGCGGAGATTTCGTCTATGAAAATACAGTTTCGGTAACTATCAAGAGATTAAGAGACAAACTAGAAGAAGACTCTAAAAATCCCAAGCATATTAAAACTGTGTATGGGATTGGATATTACTGGGAATAGGAAAACAAGGAGAATTTTATGGAATTTATAATAATCTTAATGGTTTTATTGTTAATTTCTATCATCTATGGTGCAAAACAACGAAAAGAAAATAAAAGAATTCTCGCATCCATTGACCGCATGATAGACTCTGCAAAAAATGGAGAGTTTGTAGATTACAAAATCGACGAGAGTATGCTTTCTAAAGTGGAGATAAAATTCTTAGACTTTCTTAAATCATCACTACTTACCAAGGGAGACTTGGAGAGGGAAAAGGCTACGATAAATCGAATGATTTCAGATATTTCTCACCAAATTAAAACTCCTTTGGCCAATATGATTTTGTATAGCGAGTTGATAAAGGAAAAGGAAACTCTAACTGATTTTGGACGAGATAGTATAGAGAGAGTTTTGTACCAAGGAGAAAAACTGAAGTTTTTAATAGGAGCTTTAGTGAGAATGTCCAGACTGGAGACGGGAATTATTTCTTTAAATCCTACACTTTCAAATGTCGATTTCATTATCCTAAATTCCATAACAGGCTTAAAAGAAAAAGCTGATGAAAAAGAAATCGAAGTAGTTTATGAAAAATCTGACGTGAAAGCCTTGTTCGATGAAAAGTGGACGGAAGAAGCTATCTACAATATTTTGGACAATGCTATAAAATACTCTAGAGTAAATTCGAGTATAAAAATTTCTGCGTCCGTCTTTGAAATGTTTACGAGAATCGACATTGAAGATTTTGGAATAGGAATATCTGAAATAGAGCATAGCAAAATTTTCCAAAGATTTTATCGCAGCAAAGACGTTTCCAAGATAGAAGGTCTAGGTTTGGGACTTTATTTGGCGAGAGAAATTATTATGAACCAAGGTGGTTATATTAAATTAACTTCCAAAGAAAATGCTGGCTCTACTTTTTCTATCTATCTACCTCGCGGCTAAATTCTTACAAAATTGAAAGAATTCAATTTCTTGTGACATATTGTCGTAAGTATTGGGTGATACAATTGGATTACCCAAGGAGGTAGCTATGATAGTAGAAACTTTTGACTTAAAAAAATATTATAAAAATGGAAATGTAGTGACGAAAGCCTTGGACGGCGTAAATTTTTCTTGTAATAAAGGAGATTTCGTATCCATCGTCGGCACATCAGGAAGTGGTAAGTCCACCTTGTTACACACGCTAGGAGGACTAGATCGTCCAACATCAGGGGAAGTATTTATCGAGGGGAAAAATATTTTCTCTATGAATGACGATGAGCTCACGATATTTCGCAGAAGAAAAATCGGATTTGTATTTCAATATTACAATCTTATTCCTGTGTTAAACGTCTTAGAAAATGTAATTTTGCCTATCCAACTTGACGGAAATGTTGTAGATATGGAATACGTAAAAGAAATTTTAAATACCATTGGAATTTACGACAAGATGGAGAGCCTTCCTAATCAGCTATCAGGGGGACAGCAACAACGTGTCGCCATAGCCAGAGCCATGGCATCGAAACCAGCCATTGTACTAGCAGATGAGCCCACAGGAAATTTGGATTCCAAAACTTCTCAAGATGTTATGAGCCTTCTTAAAATTTCCAACCAAAAATTCAAGCAGACTTTGATTATGATTACTCACAACGAAGAGATTGCACAAATTGGAGACACCATCGTGCGAATTGAAGATGGGCTAATCGTAGGTGGTAGCCATGATTAAAGTTCAAAACAAAAAAGCCATTAGGAATCTTACAATTAAATATATGAAGGAAAATAAAAGGCGAAATATAATAATTATTGTCACCATTATTTTAACCACTTTTTTATTCACTTCGGTTTTTAGCGTCGCTAGCATTTTAAAAACTTCCATAGAAAATCAAGCCTTTCGCCAAGTAGGCGGATCCTTTCACGGAGCCTTTAAAGACGTTTCTGAAGAACTGGCAGAGAAACTCCGGGTGGATCCTTTAATAGTAAATTCTGGTCTGCGAAAAGTTTTGGGAATGGGAAAAAATCCAGAGTTTTCCAAAGCTCAAGTGGAAGTAAGCTTCATGGACGAGGAAGCGGCAAAATATTCTTTTCTCATGCCAGAAGTGGGGAGACTTCCAAAGGAAAATACTAAGGAGATAGCTTGTGATACCAGGGTTTTGGAAATGCTGGGGAAAGATTTAAAACTCGGACAAGAAATTGAACTGGAAATAATTCTTGGGAATCGAAAGATTATCAAGGACAAATTTATTTTGGTGGGATACTGGGAATACGACGATGCTATGTATGCTAATCAAATTCTAATTCCTAAATCCTATGTAGACGAATCCTTAATTGGATATGAAAGATTTGAGTACGACGTCACAGGGCAAGTTACATTAAACGTGTTTTTTAAAAATGCAAATAATATAGAAGAAGATTTAAAAACAGTAGCAGAAAATCACGGCTACCAAATCCAAGATGAGTCCAAAGAAAATTATTTAAAAACTGGAATAAACTGGGGATATTTAGGCAGTCAAGCTAACGCAAATAATCCCATTGAAATGCAAATTACCATAGGAATTTTGGTAATCTTAATTGGAATTTCTAGATATATGATTATCTACAATATTTTTCAAATTTCAGTTTTACAAGATATTCAATTTTATGGACTGCTAAAAACTATAGGCACAACTAGAAGACAAATCAAAAAAATTATTTATCTTCAAGGACTAAGCCTAGCAGCTATAGGAATACCTTTTGGTCTTGTATTAGGTGGAATATTTGGGAAGGCTATTTCCTATAAGTTCACGGCGATAATTCAAGATCATGTAATCGATGGAAAAATTAGTCCCATAGCTTTGGCGATTTCGGTTTTATTTTCTTTGCTAGTGGTGATTATATCTGCAAGAAAACCTGGAAATATTGCAGGAAAAGTTTCGCCAGTGGAAGCAGTAAAGTTTTCTGGACTAGATATAAGTGGCAAGAAGAAAAAAGTTAGCAATGAAAATTTTAGCATTTTTAATTTTGCCCTTGAGAATTTAAAGAGAAATATTAAAAAGACCATTATGGTAGGACTTTCCATTTCTATGGCAGTGATTTTGTTCCAAGGAACGATTAATCTCACAAATGGCTTCGATATGGAAAAATATTTGTCCCATTGGGTAATTTCAGACTTTATCGTAGGAAAGTATAATTATTTTCGCAGTCCTACGATAGTGGAAAGTGATTTGTTTCGTTCGTTGAATGATGAGGAAGTAGAATTTTTAGAATCTAGTATCGATTCAGAAAACTCAGGAAAAGTTTATGTAAGTTTAAATTCTGGAATTGCTCTGACTAAAAATGAGATGAAAAACACTGAATCTATTACAGATGACGAAAATATGGAAAACTATATAAAAGTAGGAGGAGATAAATATTTAAATTCTGTTCAAATTTATGGACTGAATAAATTTATGCAAGGAAAGCTAGAGCTTATAGATGGAGATTTAGAAAAATTAAACACAATAGACAATGCAATCGTAGCCATTTATAGATTAGACGACTATTCAAATCCCAAAATGTCCTCCAATATTAAAAATGTAGGAGACAAGGTGACGATTAGGCATTTTCGCGACTACAAATTAATCGACTATGAAACAAATACAGAAGTAGAAGAATTAGAAGGCATGGACACGTCGACAATTAATCCAATTGGTGAAGATGAATATTTTGAAGAGTACACAGTGGTTGCGACGGCAGCTATAAGTCACCCCATGACCTATAGATATTACGGACCACTGCAATTCGCACTCAGTGAAGAAAAACTATTAGAAAATCCCAAGAGTGCAAAAGTTTTGGCGATGCATTTTGACGTGGAAGATTCAAAAAGTGAAGAAGTGGAAAGTTTTTTAGAAAATTACACGAGGAAAATAAATAAGGGCTTGGATTTTGAATCCAAAAATTCCTACCTGTCTAATTTTAACGATTTGAAAATGTTGGTTAGCCTAGCAGGAATATCCTTCAGCGGAATCTTGGCACTTATCGGAGCTTTAAATTATCTAAATACGATTATAACAACGATGCTTGCAAGAAAAAGAGAATTCGCCATACTCCAAGCCATCGGTATGACTAATAAGCAATTAGAAAAAATGATTCAAATAGAAGGAATATGTTA
This sequence comes from Tissierellia bacterium, assembly GCA_012513395.1. The sequence continues at coordinate 6,187 of JAAZCH010000027.1, read as the reverse complement.
CGTAGGAATTTCCGGAGTCATAGCAATTGCTGCGATAATATTGATCAACACATTTATCTGGCCAGCCCTAGAAAAGAATCTATGGTTTTTCACAGCAAAAAACAGCTACACTCAAGGAATATTACTTTTAGGAATTTATATAATCATCGGAATGACAATTTCTAAAATAGGATTTAGGAATTTGAATAAGGAAAGTGTGGTAAATAGAATTGGGGCAGTTTAAAGTTAACAGTTAAAAGTGAAAAGTTTTTGCCTACGGCTAAGCTAGACGAACTCAATTTGTCTAGCTTGGCCGTAGGCTCTCTATTATCTATTATCTAGTATATCGGTGTGCACCAATGTGCATATTTTTCATTTTTACCTGTGGTTAGTCCATGGAAAAGTTCTTGTATTTGTGAGAAAATTGGTCCTGGTTTTCCGTCGGCTACTTGTCTTCTGTCTACGGAAACTACTGGACTTACTTCCATGGCAGTTCCTGAGAAGAATACTTCGTCGGCTCTGTAGAGTTCTGTTCTAGAAATACTTCTTTCGATTACTTCGATGCCCAGTTCTTTTTCAGCCAGTTCCATTACTATAGCTCTAGTAATTCCTTCTAGAATATCGTCTGAGGTACATGGAGTAATTAACTTTCCATTTCTTACGATAAATACATTTTCTCCCGGTCCTTCGCAAACGTGTCCGTTTTGGTTAAGAAGTATAGCTTCGTCAAATCCATTTTCAATCACTTCCATAGACGCTAGACCTGAGTTCAAATATCCTGCGATTGCCTTTGTACTCGGTGGAAGTTGGTTGTCGGAAATTCTCACCCAGCTGGAGATGCCTACGTGGAATTCTTCTTGTGCCATGTATTTATCCAGTGGTTGTGTGAAGATAGCTAGCATATCATCTTCATGGCCAATCATGGAAAATCCTATTTCGGTTCCATTTTTAAATACCAATGGTCTGATGTATGTTGTAGTTTTGCAATTGTTTTTAATCAAAAGCTCTTTTGTGATTTCGATTAGTTCTTCAATTGTATAGTCTATTTTGCAATTTACGATTTTAGCATTGTCTAAAAATCTTTTGTAATGTTCCTTTAGCTTAAATCCGTAAAGTTGTCCTTCTTCTGCATCCCAATAAGCGCGGATCCCTTCGAAAACTCCTAGTCCATAGTTTACTACTTTGGATCTGACGCTTATGGAAACTTCACTTTCGTCTTTAATTTCTCCGTCATAAAATATAAAACTCATAATTACCTCCCTGATGACACTATGGCATCTTCATAGCTTCCCCCGGCGGGGATAATTGGAAATACCATTGCTTTTTTGTCAATTAATGCGTTTATTACCATGGCTTTTTTGGAATCAAATGCATCCTTCATCGCCTTTTCTAAATCTTTTATTGTACTGACAGTTCTGCCTTCGATATAAAAGGCTTCTGCAAGTTTTATGAAATCGACGTCGTCGGTCAACTCTGTGGCGTAGTAGCGTTCTTCTTGGAAAAGTGTTTGCCACTGGCGAACCATTCCCAGTACGCCGTTATTTAAAATTACTACCACTATGGGCAATTGATATTTCGTAACCGTTAGAAGTTCGTTCATGTTCATACGAAAACTTCCGTCACCAGTAACTAACGCCACTCTTTTATCCGGATTTGCAATCTGCGTTCCTATTGCAGCCCCCAGTCCAAATCCCATGGTGCCGAAGCCACCTGATGTGACAAATTGTCTAGGGTTATCAAATCCGTAAAATTGTGAAACCCACATCTGATGTTGTCCCACATCTGTTGCGATGAAAGAATCTTTGCCTACAGAATGCTTAATAGCTTTTATGATATTTCTCGGCGTCCATTCCTCGGTATAATCATCGTTAAATTCCAAATTTTCATTAATGAAATCTATCCACTCGCTTCTATCTCTTTCGTCTACTGCTTCCAGAAGGTTTGGCATAAAATCTCTTAAATCTGCGTGGAGCGAGTAATTTATTTCGATAATTTTGTCGATTTCAGAATGGTCTATATCTACTTGGATAATTTTTGCATTCTTTGCAAATTCTTCTATCTCTGCCGTAACTCTATCGCTAAATCTCGCGCCAAGGGTTATAAGCAAGTCGCAATTTCTCATGGCGTAGTTGGATCTTTTGTGTCCATGCATACCTACGTGACCTAGGGATAGACGAGAGTTGGAATCCATAATTCCTTGTCCCATAAGTGAATTTACAACGGGAATATCTCCCTTGATTGTAAGTTCTCTTAGTATTTCGCTGGTGTCTGATGCGATAATTCCACCACCTGCAAGTATCAGTGGCTTTTCGGCCTTGTTGATATATTCTGCAAAGACTTCTACAGCTCGATAATTAAAGCTAGCGTGAATATTTTTTGGACGTGCATCATCTATGGCTTTAATTTCTTCAAAGAGGAGAGTTTTTGCTTCTGAAAGTTGAATATCCTTTGGCAAATCTATTACTACTGGTCCTGGACGTCCGCTGGTTGCGATTCTATAAGCTTTTCTAACTTCCAATTGCAATTTGTCTACGTCCTTTACTTGATGAGCGTATTTTGTGATTGGCATAGTTATACTTACGATGTCACATTCTTGGAAGGAATCTGAGCCGATGTTTTTATTTTGAACTTGTCCTGTAAAAACTACCAGTGGAATAGAATCGAAGTAGGCAGTAGCTATTGCTGTTACTGCATTGGTGGATCCAGGTCCAGAAGAGACTAAGACTGTTCCGACTTTCCCTGTAGATCTTGCATAACCATCTGCTGCGTGGGTAGCGCCTTGCTCATCAGCTGTTAGATAATGAGTGAGAACGTCTTTTTTGTCGTACATATAATCTAATATTGGAATTATTGAAGCACCAGGATAGGCGAAAATCGTGTCTATTCCTTCGTCCAAAATTGCGTCTATAAGAATCTCTGAACCTTTTTTTATCATTTTCCACACCTTTATTTTATATTAAACTGTACAAATTGCTCCTTTGGATGCACTTGTAACTAGTTTTTGATACTTAGCCAAATAGCCTGTCGCTTCGGTTTGTTTTGGCTTGTGATTTTTTCTTCTTTCTTCTAATTCTTCATCACTTAAATCTACGTTAAGTGTCAGCTTGTGCATGTCGATGTTTATTATATCTCCATCTTGAACGAGACCGATATTTCCACCTTCCATAGCTTCAGGAGAGACGTGTCCAATACTTGCACCTCGTGTAGCACCGGAAAATCTTCCGTCAGTGATTAAAGCCACGTCTTTGTCCAGTCCAATTCCTGCTATTGCAGAAGTAGGAGAGAGCATCTCGCGCATTCCTGGACCGCCCTTTGGTCCTTCGTAGCGAATTACGATGACATCACCCTTTTGTATTTTCAAACCATAAATAGCATTGATTGCTTCTTCTTCAGAGTCGAAAACTTTAGCAGGCCCAGAGTGAACGAGCATGGATTCATCTACTGCCGATCTTTTTACAACTGCACCTTCTGGGGCAATATTTCCAAATAAGATTGCAAGTCCGCCAGTATTTGCATGAGGTTTATCTATACTCGCTACCACGTTGTGATTTCTAACGGGAACATTTTCAAATTGTTCTCCCATTGTAAGTCCTGAAACTGTAGGAACGTCTCTATGAACGAGTCCTTTTTTATCAAGTTCGTTGTAAACAGACATTATGCCACCGACTCTGTCTAGATCTTCCATATGAAGGGTTCCACTAGGTCTTAACTTGCACAGGTATGGAGTCTTTGCGCTGATTTCATTTATCAAATTCAAATCGAAATCCACTCCTGCTTCGTGGGCAATTGCCGTTAAATGAAGAACTGTGTTAGATGAACATCCCAGTGCATTGTCCATGGTAAGTGCGTTTTCTATAGATTTTTCATTTATAATATCTCGTGGCAAAACTTGATCTCTAACTAAATCTAAAATTTTCATTCCAGATTTTTTTGCCATTAGGATTCTCTTGCTGTAAACTGCAGGTACAGTTCCATTTCCTGGAAGAGCCATTCCCACAGCTTCTGTAAGACAGTTCATAGAATTTGCAGTAAACATTCCAGAACAAGAACCGCAACTTGGACAAGCATTTAATTCTATATCTAAAAGTTCTTCGTCTGTCATCTTGCCAGCTTTGTGTGTTCCCACTGCTTCAAATACATTTGTCAAATCCAGTGGATTTCCGTGAGTGTCTCTTCCAGCTAGCATAGGTCCACCGCTGATTACAATCGTAGGAATATTTACTCTAGCTGCTGCCATTAACATTCCTGGAACTACTTTGTCACAGTTGGGAACCATTACCACGCCATCTAATGCGTGAGCTCTTAACATGACTTCTATACTATCTGCTATTAACTCTCTACTTACTAAAGAATACTTCATTCCCTCGTGATTCATCGCTATTCCGTCACAAACTGCTATGGCTGGAAACTCCAAAGGAGTACCGCCTGCCATCAGCACTCCTTTTTTAACTGCTTCTGTGATTGAATTTAGATGAACGTGTCCGGGAACGATATCGTTAAAGGAATTTACCACACCGATTAAAGGTCTATCCATTTCTTCTTGAGTCAAGCCTGACGCTATCATCAAAGAACGGTGAGGTGCCCTTTCAGGCCCTTTTTTTACATTATCGCTCTTCATTTTTCACCTCTATTAATTAGTCAACTAATCTCTTGCCAAATCCCATAAGATTTCTTAAGTCTTTTCCTACTTCTACACTCTTGTGTTCCAATTCCATTTTTCTTTTAGCATTGAAAGCTGGAGCGTTAAGTCTATTTTCAAGTAACCAATCTTTTGCAAAAGTTCCATCTTGGATATCTGTTAGAACTTTTTTCATATTTTTTCTAGTTTCTTCTGTGATTATTTTTGGACCAGTGATGTAATCTCCATATTCTGCTGTGTTAGAAACGGAGTATCTCATATTTTCAAATCCACCTTCATAAATAAGGTCTACGATAAGTTTCATTTCGTGAATACATTCGAAGTAAGCTGATTCTGGTTGGTATCCTGCTTCTACTAGTGTATCAAATCCAGCTTTCATAAGTTCTGTAACTCCACCACAAAGAACTGCTTGCTCTCCGAATAAATCTGTTTCAGTTTCTTCTTTGAATGTAGTTTCCAATACTCCAGCTCTACTAGAACCGATTCCCTTTGCATAAGCAAGGCCGATGTCATGAGCTTTTCCTGTAGCATCTTGATAAACTGCGATTAGTGCAGGAACTCCAAAACCTTCTTGATAAGTTCTTCTTACTAAATGTCCAGGTCCCTTTGGTGCTATCATAAATACGTCTACATCTGAAGGTGGTTGGATTTGATTGTAGTGGATATTAAATCCGTGAGCAAATGCCAGTGCTTTTCCTTCTGTTAGATGTGGTTTGATGTCTTCGTTATAAACTTGTGCTTGCAATTCGTCTGGAAGAAGAATCATGATGATGTCCGCTTCTTTAGCTGCTTCTGCCGTTGGTAGACATTTTATGCCTGCCTCTTCTACTTTTTCGATGGACTTGGAACCTTCGTAAAGTCCTACGATTACATTTAAACCAGAATCGTGTAAGTTACAAGCGTGTGCGTGTCCTTGGGATCCATATCCAATAATTGCAATGGTTTTGTCCTTAATAAAATCCAAGTTTGCGTCGTTGTCGTAATACATTTTTGTCATAATTTTCCCCCGTTAATTAAATTTTTCTATATTGTAAACACCTTCGATGTTGTACACGGAATATTCGAAATTGTTAGCTCCCATGTCTTTGTAATAGAGCTTCAATTCGTAATTGTCTTCGCCTATATCTATAATGGAGAGGTCGACGACCTTTATCCCCTTCCTCTTAGCTAGGCTAAATATCTTCATCATTGTTTCTGCACCAGTTGTTAAGTTTGCGGTGATTAACTTAGTCATTTTCTTCCTCCCTTTCGTAGAAATATTGTCGAATAGCATTAATCTTACATTTTGTACCTAATAAAAAATCCCTCAATCTGCATATAACAAATTAAGGGCGTTGAAATCGCGGTACCACCTTATATTACAAAAGATTCACATCTTTTGCCTCAGTGAGTTAATAACTCTAGATTAATAACGGTTCACACCGTACCAAGCTATCCTAGTCTTAAAACTAATTTCACTCAGTAAATTCCGGAGGGACAGGCTTCATCTTATGTATCAGCTCACACCAGCCGCTGACTCTCTGAGACTCTCCAATGAGGCTCGCTCCATCAAAATTTTTGAATATTAAT
>JAAZCH010000200.1 GCA_012513395.1 Tissierellia bacterium | reverse complement strand
GGTAAGCTTAGAGACGTTATTGAATTCAACTTAACAGAAGATGAAAATTCCAGAACTCTAGTGGTAATAGAAAAAGTAAAAAAGACACCAGAAAAATATCCAAGACAGTTTGGGCAAATAAAAAACAAACCGTTATAAAGGCAGATTATGCAGTTAATAGTTTACAATTAACAGTTGACAATTGGCTGCGCAGACACCTGCGGTGTTTTAACGTACAGCGTACAACGGACAACGAACAGTGGCTGCGCCTTTATGCAGTTAACAGTTTACAATTAGAAGTTGACAGTTGGCTACGCCTTTGTATGACAGATAGAATATGTTGGCATTGTGATTGCCTTGAATTTTATCTTCGTACCAGCGGTACGCGTGGGAACGCGTCCCCTACGATTGGCAAATTGAATGCGTCTTGATGTAGGGGTCGTACTCTGTGCGACCCGGGGAAATTTGAGTTTCATCTCTAATTTCCCAAATGACATCTTCTATTAGTTAAAAGTTTAGAGTTAACAATTTACAGTTGACTGCGCCTTTGTATGACAGATAGAATGTGTTTACTTTAAATTTGTTGTTAATAATACTTATATGTTTCACGTGAAACATTTTGAAAATAGATAAGGAAGAAAAATGATACTTAGAATTTTTATATTTTTAGGAATAATTGGGTATTTTGTTTGGGATTATACCTTGGACTCTAAGAGATTCAAGAGATTGGTATTTCCCATTATTGGAATTAGCTTCTTGGCTAGTACTGATTTTTATGTGGGTTTAGATGATCGAATTAAATTGATAACAGTAGTTATACTTGCTTTGTTCACGATTAGATATTCCCTTGCCTATTATAATGACTATAAAAAAGAAAGATTTAGAGAAAAAAGGCGAATCCGAGACATTCGTGATAGAGAACGTATAGAGAGAGATACATTGCTCTTAAAAGAGATTCTAGACGTTAAAAACCAAGACATTAGAGAGAAGTCATCTTCTTATGAAATTACGATGGATCTTCCTAGAACTTCATCTCAATCAGCTAGTCAAATTGACTTTTTAGGAATAGAAGATAAATCATTTGAAGAAAACCCTTTTGAAGATGAAAGCTGGAAAGTTGAAACTCCGAAGGCACAAATTTTAGAAAATCAAATAGGAATGTTTGAAGACAAGTAAATAAAAAAGGAATATGACCTGGTTATATTTGGCAAATAAGAAATGTCAAATGTAGTTCCAGGTCATTTTGTTTCACGTGAAACATTAAAGCAGATTATAGATTATAGAGAGCAGAGTTTTTCTGTGTTAGCGAATAGGTGCACTTGTGCATTTTTTGGAGTTAATAGCTTACAATTTGCAATTGGATACGTTTTGTTTGCAGGTGGAATATGTTGGTTTTGTATTGGATTTAAAAATATTTTTGCGTCAGCAAAACGCGTATCCTAGATGAAATTTACTGACATCTTTAAATATCCTTCAATTTCCCTTTATATTTATCTGAATTTGATTTATACTATTAATATGATATGAAAAGTATGAGGTGTCACATGGGTAAAACTATTGGAATTTTTAATCAAAAAGGTGGTGTAGGAAAGACTACAACCGCTATTAATTTAGCTGCAGGTTTAGGGCGAAGAAATAAAAAGGTATTACTAATAGATTTAGATCCCCAAGGGAATGCTACTAGCGGACTTGGGATTGATAAAGATTCATTGGAATTAAATGTATATGACGCAATTCATAATGGAGTCCCCATGGTAGATACTGTAATTGGGACCAATGCAAAGAATTTGTGGTTAGTACCCTCGGATATCGATTTAGCAGGTCTAGAGATAGAACTTGCCCAAACTGATGATTGGCATCATTTGATAAAGGAATCCATAGTAGAAATCAAAGATGATTACGATATAATTATAATCGATTGTCCTCCTTCTTTGGGAATACTCAGCATTATGTCATTAATCGCATCTGATTATGTATTAGTTCCTATCCAATCAGAATTTTACGCTTTGGAAGGTACTGGACAACTTTTAGAGACCATAAAAATGGTTCAAGGAAACTACAATCCGGAGTTGGAAATTCTAGGCGTGGTTATGGTTATGCATGACTCTAGAACTAGGCTTTCTTCAGATGTAGTGGAAGAAGTTAGAAATGTATTTGGGGATGCTGTGTTTAAAACTCTTATCAATAGAAATGTAAGATTGGCAGAGGCTCCTTCATATGGCATGAGTATATTTGATTACGATAGAATTAGCAAAGGTGCTTGGAATTACAGAGCTCTTTCTAAGGAAATATTAGACAGGATGGGTGAAGATGACTAGGAAAAAAGGTGGCTTAAATAGAGGTCTAGGTGCCTTTATCAGTGACAAAAACAAAGTCGAAGAAATACTAAAACCAAGCAATGAACTTGAAATACAAGAATTAAAGCTAGACGATGTAGAACCTCGAGAAGATCAGCCAAGACAGGCCTTCGACGAGGAATCCTTAAAAGAACTTGCTAATTCTATTTCTGAATACGGCGTAATCCAGCCTATCATAGTTAGGAAAGTTGGGAAAAAATATGAGATTGTTGCAGGAGAAAGAAGATACAGAGCTTCAAAATTAGCTAACAAAGACACGATACCTGCGATAATAAGGGAATTAGATGATTTTGAAGGAGAAAATCTTTCTATTATAGAAAATATCCAAAGGGAAGATTTGAATCCTTATGATGAAGCAGTGGCTTATAAGTCCATTATAGACAAATACGAATTGACCCAAGAAGACTTGTCCAAGGCAATAGGAAAAAGTAGACCTTATATTTCAAATACCATTAGACTATTGCGACTAGACGAGAGAGTATTAGAATTCTTGAAATCAGGCCAAATCAGTTATTCTATAGGACGAGAATTACTATCCATTACAGACAATGACGAGCAGTATAAGCGAGCATTGGAAATAATGGAAAATAAAATAAGCGTAAAGGCTGTAGCCAAAGCTAAAAAAAGAAAGAAAAGAATAAAAAGCCCAAATATTCACTTAATGGAAGTGGAAGAAAGCTTTATGGATCGTTTAGGCACAAAGGTTAGGATAAACGAATCGCAAAAAGTTATATCCATCAATTATTATGATAACGAAGATCTCCAAAGAATTATAGAAATCATTGTAGGTGAATAATGCAATATAATGTTTACTTTATAGAATTACTAGGTGAAGAGAATCTTAAAGGGGTCACCATTCCCGTAGTTGTCGACAACAGAAGAACTCTTACAAATGAAAATATGGCAGATATTGGCAAAATACTGAATACTTATAGAACAGTATTTGTCAGATCTAATGTATCAGATATTCTAAAGACGAAAGTCTACTCCACAAAAGGAGAAACATCTGATTGTCTCTATGCAAGTGTAGCGGCTATTTATACCTTAACTGAATCCAATTATATAAGGGAAATAGAATCTGGAGAGCGATATATTACTTTGGATACGGAAAATTGTAAAAATAAGATATCCATAACTTATGGAGACATGACGCCCATTGGAATAACTCATGAAATTACTCTAGAAAGTCTAAAATCCATAGATAAAGAAGATTTTGAAAACTATTCAGTGGAAAAGCTAGAAAATATTGAAGATCCCCTAGAAGGGACAAAATTTTATTACACTGAAGATTCCATGACGTTTTCTGCACTGAGAAAAAAAAGAGTGGACTTAGGAGAAATGGATCAAGAGTATCTCATAGTCTATTATGATAGAGAGTTCGATATGGTTTTCTTTCATGTAGAAAGAGCCCCCATGGACTCTGGGCACAAGCTGGATTCACGAACACAAATCTCCTACATCACCAGATACCTTTTAAATATGGGAGTGAAAAAAGAAAAAATTTCTAAAATCTGTCATGTCCTAAACACTGGCCAATATGCCATATTGGATATCGACATAGAGGAAGATAAAATATTCATTAAAATGAATGCAAGAACTTTGGTAGAAGGAATATTAAATATATAGGAGGAAATATATGTTAAAAAACATATCTATATCAGAATTTATCGAAAAAACAGGCTCAGGAGCACCTACGCCAGGTGGCGGTAGTGTTTCCGCTTTAGCAGGAAGCTTAGGAGCTGCACTTAATGTAATGGTTTATGAACTTACCCAAGGGAAAAAGGTTTATAACGAATTTGAACCAGAGCTTCGAATGAAATTAGATGATTCTGCAGAAAAACTACAAGACATTTCTAGACAATTATTGATAGAAATGGAAAACGACACTACTGCTTTTGACAGCGTAATGGAAGCTTTTAAAATGCCAAAAGAGACTGAAGAAGAAAAAATTATTAGAGGAGATGCCATTCAAGAAGGCTATAAAAAAGCCATTGAAGTTCCTCTAAAAATTGCAAATCTCAGCTTAGAAGCCCTATTCTTAATGGAAGTACTTTCCATACACGGAAATGTAAATGCCATCACAGACGTGGGCGTGGGAACTCTTCTATCTTATGTAGGAGTAGAAGGAGCTTTATTGAATGTTAAAATCAATTTGAATAGCATGAAAAAAGGCGACTACACTGCAGATGTAGAAGGAAAAATTGACGAGATATTAAATATAGCAAAAGACACTAGAAGTTTAATAATGAGAAATGTGTATAATAGACTAGAAGCGTAATATGCAACAATCGTTAATTTTAATGCTTGTAACAATTGTATCAAAGATTTTTGGGCTACTAAGAGAGATCGCTCTTTCCTACGTCTACGGAACTGGAAATACAGCGGATGCTTTCTTAGTATCCTTTTTTATTCCTTCGATTCTAATCAATGGAATAAATTTGGGAATGGCTACGGGATTTGTGCCTGTCTATTCTAGAATAAAAAGAGAACAAGGACGCCTGATAGCAGATAAATTTACAAACAATGTCGTAAACTTAACCTTAATCTTATCCACATTATTCACAGTTGTGGGATTGGTATTTGCAAGGGAGATTATGAGCTTAGCTGCTATAGGATTAGATGGAGATACTTTTAATCAAGGGATATTTTTTGCTAGAATGGTTATGACTAGCATAATAATCGCGTCAGTTGCAGGCGTATATCGAGGTTATTTACAGGCTTATAAGCTTTTTAATGTGACGGTAGCTAGCAGTATTATTATGAATATAATCATCATAATATCCATAATTGCATCAGGAAAAATGGGCTATAAAGTACTAGGAATAGGTACTGGAATCGGCATGAGTTTGCAATATTTAATCTTCATTCCCAGATTGTTATCCACAGGCTATAGATATGATAAAGTTTTAAATATGAAAGATAAGAATTTAACAATAATTAATAAATTATCCATTCCCGTCTTAATGGGAGTTTTGGTAAATGAAGTGAATATTATAGTGGACAAAGCCATAGCCAGCACCTTGGAAGTGGGAGCCATTTCATCTTTAAATTATTCTAGTGGAGTCCAAGAATTTGTAGTAGGCGTAGTTATAATCAGTATAGTCACTGTAAAATACACAGATATGAGTAGATTAGCTTCTAGCGGAGAGTTAGATAAGCTTAAGGAAAATTACAACTATACTTTAAAGAACAATTTATTTTTAGTTATTCCCGCTACGATAGGACTTATGGTTTTTTCAAAAGAAATAATCGCACTACTTTTCTTTAGAGGCGCCTTCGATTTGACCTCATTGGAAATTACGTCCAAAGGGCTTTTATTCTACTCTCTAGGAATTACGGGAATAGCTTTAAATACCATAGGACAAAGGGTATTTTATTCCCTAAGGCAAATAAAAGAACCGGTGATACTTTCTGTTTCTAGTGTTTTGTTAAATATAGTGCTAAATCTTTGGTTTTCAAAATTATTTGGAATCACAGGATTAGCTATGGCTACCAGTTTAGCCATGACTATTACAGGAATAATTTGCGTTATTTGGTTAGGGATAAAGGGTATAGGATTGTC
>JAAZCH010000199.1 GCA_012513395.1 Tissierellia bacterium | reverse complement strand
GACTATTTAGAAATAAGTGTTTATAATATTATTCCATGCGAGTGTGGCGGAATTGGCAGACGCGCTGTCTTGAGGGGGCAGTGAGTATTTACTCGTGGGGGTTCAACTCCCCCCATTCGCACCAATGGTTACAAGGATTTTTATATTTTTGAAAAATCCCCATTGGTACTAAATCGGTACTAATAATTTAATGGCTATCAAAATATCTATTTAACAATATCCTTGAATTTTAAGTATTTTCTCTTATATACAAAAAAAGCACCCCTAACATTTTGTTGTTAGTGTGCTTTATTCAATTATTTTCCCATTTTTATATGCTTCTTTCGCTTCTCTCAATGTCATTTTATTTGGACCTTTTGGGCCATCTAATTTTTCATTAGGTCCATTATTCTGATATCCACAATTATCACAAATATCAAAAATATCTACTTCTGAATTGCAAACAGGGCATTTCATAATTTAACCTTCTTTCTTTTTGAATAATTCAACTTGCTCTTTCCAATATTCCATACCATCATCAGGTTTAAATATCGTTGATATTTTACCATCAGGTCTACCTATAACAAAATCATTTGTACTTATTCTATATTTAAAAATAAAATTGGCTTCACTTTCAAAAGCTAGGACATCTTCATTTGCAGATTGAGAAAGTAAAACTCTTGCTTTTTTCAAGTATTCTTTTTTGGAGATATTACCGTACTTTAATTTATGTTTGTCGTAATGTTCATCAAATTTCTTCTAACTAATATTTATTTACTATTATCTAAGATAATGCTGATTATTACTGTGTTTTTACCCCCAAAATACTAACTGAATTTTGGAGGTAAATTATATATTTCTATTTATTTAATCATTTTATAATTATGATATTTTGCATATCCATCCGCAATTATTAGTGCTGTATATACTCCGTCTATTACTTCTATTCCTAGTTTTTTTTCGATATAAGAGTCTATTCCTACAAAACCTGCACATCCTAAAACAATGGCTTGAGAATTATATACTTCCTTGGCAGCTTCACTGGCAGATAATAACCTTTCTTTTAAATCTCCTTGGATTGAGTCATCAGGGTATCCAACGTAGTCTAGCTCAGTCTCTGCTCCATATTTAATTGCTAATTCAGTTTTTAATTGTACTGTCTTATTTGATGAACCGACTATAGAGTATCTTTTTCCTAAGATTTGAGAGTATAGTAGGGATGATTCACATATTCCTATTATTACCTTGTCAGTTTCGGTTCTTAACTGATCTAAATTAGGGTCTAAATGACAAGCTATAATAAAGATGTCATATTCGGTTTCCGATTCTTTAATAGTTTTCAAAGTTTCATTATAAGTTTGTTCAATGGTTTCTTTTGAGTCTACAAACTCTGGAGTATTTTTCATTCCAATAACATCTATATCTATATGCTCTGGTTGGAATTTTTCAGCTAGTTCTGTAATTGCTAAGGTCATAGATGCGTCACTATTGGGATTTATTATAAGGGTTTTAATTTTATTTTCCTCCTATTATTGATATCGCAGATTGATAAAGGACATTAATACCTTTTTTTAAGTGTTCTGGTGTTGTATATTCTTTTGGAGAGTGGCTGATTCCATTTATACTTGGCACAAAAATTAGGGATGATGGTACTAAATGACTTATTTCTTTAGCATCATGACCTGCACCACTACTCATAACTTGATAGTTATAACCTAAAGATTCACAACTTTTGGAAACTATTTCCATATATTCCTTGTCTAATAATACCGATGGTTTTTCTACGTTACATACTAAATCAAAGTCTTTTATTTCATTTTCCAAAAATTTTTTTATTTTATCAAAAAATTCATCAATGTTATCTTGTAACATATCCCTCACTTCAATTAATATCTCTACTTCTGATGGGATAATATTATACATTCCAGGTTTTACCCTTATATCTCCAATCGTCATAACAAAGGGATGAGTATATTTACTAGCTATTCCAAATAATTTATTTATGACTTCTGGTAAACTCCTAATTGGATCATTTCTTAAATTCATTGGTGTAGTTCCCGCGTGATTAGCTTCACCTTTTATAGTAATGTTATATCTAGTAATACCAACTATTCCATCTACAACTCCAATATCCATTTTATTATTTTCTAAAACTCCGCCTTGTTCAATATGTAGTTCTAAAAAACCAACTATTTTATTAAAGTTTATTATGCAATCTTCTAAATCTTTTACTTCTAAGTTATAATTACTTATTTTATTTTTTAGTTCAGGGTCTTCAAGATTATTTCTGTTACATATAGTTCTACTTCCGAAAGTACCACCCATTTCGCTTCCTTCCTCAGCATTAAATGCTACTGCTATGACACCCGAATCTCCAGTAATATTATTATCTTTTAATGACTCTATAACTTCAAGAGCAGCTATAACTCCCATCGCTCCGTCATATAATCCTCCGGATTTGACTGTATCCATATGAGAGCCAATTAGTAAGAATTTGTCTGCATTCATTGGATTATAAGTAATAAACAAGTTCCCCACTTTGTCTTGTTTTGTTTCAAACCCCTTTGACCTTGAATATTCATCAAGCATCTCAATAGATTCGTAATATTCTTTTGAAAATGCCAATCTACTAATTCCCTTTTCTTTTTGATCACCTATTTTACCAAATTTATTTAAATTTTCATAAAATCTTTCAAAATTCAAAATACTATACCTCCTTATTGCAAATAATAATTGCAGACATTATCTATTTCGCAATGATGTCTGCAATTATTATACAATATTATTTACTATTTGTAGAATTTGGTTCTACAAGTTTTCCCCATCCCTTTGTACCGTCTTTGATTGGATTAACTTTTCCATCTTCCATTACTATTTTTCCTCGTAGAATTGTATAATTCATTTTACATGCTAATTCCCAACCATCATATACTCTAGCAATTTCTTTAGATCCAGAGTAATTTTCTTGCCAGTTTACAATTGATTTCTCATTTATATCAAAAATAGCTAAGTCAGCATCTGAACCTGGTTGTATTACACCTTTTTGTGGATAAATATTAAATGCTTTTGCAGGATTTTCACAGCATAGTTCAACTACTCTTTCCAAGGTTAGACCTCTATCTCCGCTAACAACTTCGTTAATCATAAGAGGAAGTCTCAAATCAGCTCCAACAAACCCTGATGGGGCCACAAATATATCTTCTGGACTTTTTTCTTTTTCTTCATGCAAAAATGGTGCATGATCACTACCAATATAATCCACAGTTCCATCTAATACAAAGCCCCAAAGTTTTTCAACGTCTTTTTGAGCTCTTAAAGGAGGATTACACTTGGCATAAGATCCGTGTTTTAGCAAAGAATCCTCATTTAAGAATAAGAAGTGTGGACATGTTTCAAGAAAAAGTTTTTGTCCTCTTTCTTTAGCTTCTTTTGCCATTTGCATTGCTTCTGGTGTAGATATATGAACTAAATCCAAGATACACCCTGTGTCTGCTGCAAAAGTTATAAGTTTTTGTACCGTTGAATATTCAGATATTGGGGGTCTGGACTTGCAATGATATTCTGCAGAGGTTTTTCCTTCACTCCTATATTTTTCAATTAGGCCTTGGATAAAGTCATTATTTTCAGCATGAGAACCTAATGGCAAACCAGTTTTTGCAACTTCTTTCATACCCATATAGATTTCATAGTCATTAGACATGGTTAGACCCTTGAACTCATCATCTCTGCCTTCTGGTGCCTCATGTAAAAATGTCTTAAAGGCAACTATACCCTCTTTTGCAACATTAGATATTTCCTCTAAAAATTCTCCACCAGCAGCTCCAAAGAAAGCATAGTCAACGACTCCCTCTCTCTCGGCAGCTATTTTTTTTCTGTTATCTAAAATTTCTTTATTATATTGGGGTGGTGAAGATATTGGATGCTCTAATATTGTAGTGGTTCCTCCAGCTACACATGCTTGAGATTCCGTGTAAAAAGTACCCCTTTCTGCATGTCCTGGATCTCTAAAATGTACATGAGTATCAATCCCACCTGGAATTATATGTTTACCTTTTGCATCAATTGTCCCCGCTGCCTCAGGTAACATTCCCTCTTCAGCAATCATTACAATTTTTTCATTCTTTATACCGATATCAACATTTCTAAATTTCCCATTTATATATGCTTTTCCATTAATTATTGCTAAATCTAATTTCATTTTTTTATTATTTTCTCCTAACTATTTACAATTGTTATTCTACTCATCCAATGTTTCTGGAAAAAATGGTGCAAGTTGTTCTTTTGACATAGGTTCTGTAAAACTACTTACTATTAGCATTGTTATGCCAGCACTTAGCGGCCCCGATAGAGCTGGAGATATACCAAATGGTTGCCCTAACGCATACCAAATATTTGCTACAATAAATCCAACTATCATAGAAGCCATAGCACCCTTAGAAGTAATTTTCTTATTAAAAGCTCCGATTAAAACTAACATAGCCATGGATGAACCCATTAATGTAACTGCTTTTGCATGTATTGATTGGATTACATCACTTTGCATAAATGTCAATAAAACTCCAAGTATACCTAACAAAACTGTTGCTACTCTAGACATATTTAATTCTTTTTGGCTGGACATATTTTGATCTATAAATTCTTTCCAAATGTCTCTAGTAAACGTTGTACTAGCCAGCAGCAATAAAGAGTCTGCGGTAGAAATTATAGCTGCTATTACAGAGGCAAACATTAATCCACCAAGAACTGGATGCACTGTTTGAGTTACTAAAGAGTTAAATACTAAATCTTGTGCCTCTACTCCTGGGAGAATTAATCTTCCTGCCAATCCAACAATTAATAGAGGTATAATAAACAATCCTAACATTAATGCTGTAACAGCTTGGCTTTTTTGAGCTGATTCTGGAGTAGTTGCAGATAAAAATCTCCCTACAAATTGAGGAGCTCCAAAGTTACAAATTCCCCATGTAGCTAGCCAACCCAATGCTGTAAGGGGAGTGATAGCTTCTGAAAATGCTGATACATATCCAGGATTTAGTTCATGCAACCCATCCATCATAGCTCCAAAACCGCCTAGTTTCATTAAAAAGTTTATCGCCATCGCCCATACGCCGATAATTATAGTATATGCACAAATTGTATCAGTCCATGCAACAGCTTTCATGCCTCCCATTGCAGTAAATACTACAAATATAACCAACACTAAAAAACTGGTAAATACAGGACTCCAATCTACTATAGCACTAATAACCACTACACATGCCGTTATTTGTGCAGATAACAATGTTATTGATCCCACTAGTATTATCAAACAAGCAATTAAAGAATGTGGTCTTCCAAATCTTCTTCTAATATATTCCGGCATGGTAGTATCACCAAAAGATCTCATCCTTTTTGCAACCCATAGCGTTGCAATAAATGATGTCATTAATGTACCACCAAAATTCCACATACCTGGCCAACCATTTAAGTAGTAATAGCCGGTGTAACTAACTATAGAAGTCGCACTTACTATTGTTGCAAAATATGTACCTGACAAAGGTATAATTCCTAAACTTTGGTTTGCTGCAACCCAATCATCCGGATCTTTTATTGTCCGTCCAATTAATATCCCCAATACTGCAAGGCCCCCCATAAATAAACAAACCATTAAGATATAAATAAATTCATTTGTCATTATCTCTTATCCTCCTTATAGTTTTTCTTTTTTTCTAATTGTAGGTACAGATATGGAAAAATCGCCATAAATCCATAAAATAACCATGCAATTATCAAACTAGGTGTTGCGTTCATTTTGTCGTCCCCCTCAATTTTTTATTTTTTAAAATTACATCTATGATATAATTTCATTGACTATACTTTATTTAATGATAACAGCAAACTGTTTTAATAAAAAATACTTGTTTCCGTTCGTAACAAACGGATTTTTCGATTGAAACTTGGAGGGAAAAATGAACTACTTACAAATTGAAGCTTTCTTGAAAACAATTGAATTAGGAAGCATGACAAAGGCAGCTAACGCCTTATTCATTAGTCAATCTACACTTTCTGGCAGGATAACCCAATTGGAAGAAGAGATTGGAGTAGAACTCTTTTCTAGAGGTCACGGTTCAAAGGGTGTGGTTTTAACACCAAAAGGCATAAATTTTATAGATTATGCAAAAAAGTATTTGTCTTTGATTAATGACATAGATGAATGGAAAATAGATAGTGAAATTAGGATTGATATTAATATTGGAGCACCTCATAGTGTAAATGGCTTCTTCTTAAATGAATTTTATAAAAAATATGCTGATTCAAACGAAGTCAAACTCAATATTAGCTCACATTGGAATCATAACATCTACACTATGCTAGATACATTTGATTTGGATTTAGGGATCGTCTCTAGGCCATATGGTTCCAGACATATAAAAACTCAAGAGTTTTTTAAAGAGCCTTTATACATAGTTTATAATTCGGAATATGCAGATTATTCACATGTAGAGGATGCTTCTGAATTAGACAAGTGCAATGAAATACATCTAGACTGGGGACCTGATTACGAGTTATGGTATCAAAAATATTGGAGTTTATCTTCTATACCTAAGGTTACAGTAGACTCTCCAGAGTTAGTATATGAGTTTCTGAAAACAAAAAATGCTTGGGCAGTAATGCCAATGTGTATTTATAGTTATTTGAAATCCATAAATTATAATATTCAACGAATTGAAAATATTTCAGGATTTTATAGAAATATATATCTAGTAACCCAAGGAGAACCCAAAGGATTGGTTATTGACTTTATTGAAAATTTGAAGTCTTATGTAACTGAAATGGAAGAAAAAGGATTGTG
>JAAZCH010000198.1 GCA_012513395.1 Tissierellia bacterium | reverse complement strand
ATTGTAGAATAACTACAGTTTTATTTGACAATAATTACGAACTTCTCCATGATCGAATAGACATCAAGGGAATAAGTCCCATCACAAGCAACGAATATTACGTGGGAGGCTCCACTGCGCTTTTAGATGCCATAGGTGCTACCATCAGTAAGATCAGCAATGTTCAAGATAACACATCAAAAGACTACAAAGCAGAAAACGTGATGTTTGTTATAATTACAGACGGAGAAGAAAATTCCAGCAAGGAATATTCTTTAGACAAAATAAAAAATCTAATAGAAAGTAAAAAGTCTAAAGACGATTGGGAGTTTATTTTCATGGGAGCTAATATAGATGCCATTTCTACAGCAGAAAGTTTTGGCATAGGAGCTAATAGGGCAACTAATTTCGTTTCTGATTCAGATGGATTGTCTGTGAGCTACGAAACTATGAGCAATGTAGTGACTAGATATAGAAAATTAGAAGAAATCCCTGAAGATTGGGACAAAAAAGTAAGAGAAGATTATTTAAAACGAAAAAAATAGATAATTAAACAATGAAAAATATTCTAAGTGTTTTTATATTTTTATATCTAGGGATCAGTTGGGTATAATACTATCAAAATTATATGAGGTGTATTATGAAAAACATAGTTCCTTCCCTTTGGTTTGGGGATAATAATTGTGAGGAAGCTATTAATTATTACGTAAGTGTATTTCCAAATTCGGAAATTTTATTTATTAATAAGTATCCCGATGAAAGTTTGGACGAGCATTTTGTAGGCATGACAGGCAAAGTTATTACTGCAGAATTTGTGTTGAATGGATTAAAATTTCTTGCATTGGACGGTGGACCGATTTTTCATTTCAGCGAGGCAATTTCCATGACTATCGAATGCGATGACCAAGATGAGATAGACTATTTCTGGGAGAAATTATCCCACGATAAAGAAGCAGAGCAATGTGGTTGGGTTAGAGATAAATTCGGAATGTCTTGGCAAATTGTTCCGTATAATATGGGGGAACTTTTACAAACCGATTCTCAGATCCAGGCTATGATGAAAATGAAAAAAATTGTAATTCAAGAATTGATAGACGCAAAATAATAAAAGAATTAACACTTCCTTGAATTGAAATTTTATTAGAAAAAATGAGATATTTCTTGGAAAGAGACATATATTTTTCTTCATTCAGATATTTCAAATGTATATGATTTTGGCATTCAAAACCCCCAAATCTTTGTCTGGATTTAGGGGTTTAATTTATTCAATCAGGATAATCCGATACACAAACTATTTTATACTACCATTTTTATTTTTTACAATTACCTCTGCGTCCCTATACTTAATTATTTCCGCAGCTCGTTTTCTGGCAGATTCTTTAGTATCGTGGAGACTGTCGGCTCTTTTAGCTCCTTTGGTAATTACTCTCCATTTTTTATCATTGTCGCTGTATTCTACGATAACATCTTCATCTGCCAAGTCGGACGAGGAATTTTCTGTTTTTTCGTGATCAGTTATATCTTTGCTTTTAAGTTCAGATTTCTCTTTATTTGATGCATCTTTATACCATTCTTTCGCTTGATTTATAGCTATAGGAATAGCTCTACCTTCTTCATAACCGTCAACTACCATGGCATTTGCAATATCTATGGCCTTTAGTCTTACATATTCATTTAAATTTTTGAAAGCATCTGGATAGTCAGATTTTGTCCAAGGCATTATATCATCTCCTTAAATTTTTTGGTACTTACATTTAGGTATTACCCGATTTATAATGAAATACTACATTAAATCCAGCGAAAAGTTTGAGAATTTAAATGTTTATAAAAATTTCACTTGATTGTTAGTAAAATTTTACATTCTCTGGATATACTCTTTTCAAGGAGGAGATATGAAATGAAAAAAAATATTAGAAATAGTGTGTTAATGTTACTATTAGCTTTTGTGCTAGTAGGATGTGGCAATGGAGAAAATAAAACTGTTGAAAAGCCGGTTGAAACTGCTAAAACTCAAGATGAAAAATTAGAAGAAGTAGTTGAGACTAAAGAAACTGTAGAAACACCAGCACCAGAAAGTACCACAAATGATCTAGGCATTGAAAACGTAGATTATCCAGTATCTATATACCAAGCTACTGAGATATTTTATGCAACAGCTGGAAATGAAAAAATTAATATTGATTCAATAGAATTTTATATTGACGATGGATTCTACAGATATGAAATAAACGGCTGGGATGGAGAATCTGAATATTCATTGGATATAGATGCCGAAACCGGTGCAGTAACAGAACAAGAAGTAGACTCTGACAGAGATACTGACGGTATTATTGATATCCAAAGTATTATTTCACCGACAGAGGCTATGGCAATAGCTTTAGAAAAATCTGGAACAGGCCATGTAGTTAAATGGGAATTAGATTCTGACGATAATAGAATAGTTTACGAAATTGACATCGAAGATGGTTCTGATGTAACAGTAGATGCATACACGGGTGAAGTTCTTTAATTAAATAAGCTCATAGACTCAGACCTCTAAATCTATAAATAGGATTTAGAGGTCTTATATTGGGAATCTATTCAAAATAATCTACAAAAGTTTTCACTGCTATGCCTGTTTCCTTATGATATATTACTCCTTCGCAATGTGGCCAATTAGCACCTTCTTCATTTTTCTTAGCTTTTTCGTATTCATCACGTTTTGCGATTTCCACTGTACCGTCTATATGATTTGGTCCAGACTCGATATAAATTACGTCACTTTCATATCCAGGAACTTCTTCAATTTTGTGACTGAAATTTTCTAAACCATTTTTTGTAGCTAGATAGAAAAGTCTATTCATTATTTTGTCGTAGTTTTTTGAATAACTATTTTGGGAACTCATTAGGATATCATAGATTTCCGAATTTCCTCTGGACATTTTTTCTAACGATGGGGCAAATCCGCTACCGTCTTCAGTTTGTATAAATTCAGAAAATTCAAAACTTTTATCCTGTGATTTTTCTTTGTCAGGAGTAAATTCATATCTTAGCTCCATTGGAGATGCAAATCCGCTTTCTCCATTAAATATTCCATCGGAAAAGGAAAAGTTTTCATTGAAGACATTTGATAGGAGTATCAAATTAAATCCTTCATAGAATCTATCCACCAAATTTACAGAATAAACTTTTAGCGGCTCATTGTCTGCTGAAAACCATTCTTTAGTTAAGTCAGTTTTTATTCTATTTTCTATTTCAATTTCAAATATTTTTGACTTAATATCTATTTCAGAAGTCAACACGCTTTTTAATTCGCCATTTTCATAATAGTTGTAATAATATAAATTCTCCGCAGTATATGGTCTAGACTCAATCATCTCTATGTACTTATCTTCATCAAGATAAATTATCACCGTCTCTTCATCCAAAGCAGATTCTAAGGAGTCTTTTGAATTTTTGTAATTTAGCGTCGATAGCAAATTTATATAATCGCTAATATCTTCATCTAAAATTTCTAACTTAAATTTATCCAATGACACTGCTGAAATTCTAATGTCTTGGGCAAGGACAAAAATTTTCATTTCATCAAAGTCTACTTTCTCGCCATTTTGTAATTCAAAACTGTATTTCTTTTCTTCAAGAGTGGTATCTTTTACTATTTCTTCTTGAGAAGTTTCTGTCTCAACTTTCTCTTTTACTTCCGTTTTGTTACAGGAAGTGAGAATAAAAATTGAGAGAATTATTAATATGTACTTTTTCATTTCTTCATCCACCTTTGTCATAAGAATATCATCAGTGGAATAAAATAAGGTTAATATTTAGTTACAAATTTAGGAACATAACAAAAAATTTATTTTCCTAAAATTCCATAAAAAAATAATTTAATAATTCCATTCTTATATTCTGGACTTGTGTTTAGGTAATCTTTTTGTTCCATTATCGACACTGAAGACAAAAGAAAATCCACTAGAGCATCGGTAGGTATGCTTTTATCAATGACGCCTTCTTCTTTTCCCAGCTCAATAAATTTCAAATACACAGTTTTTGCATTTGAATCTAGGGCATCTTTATAAATACTTTGTAGAATTTTATCATTCCAAGCAAATTTGCTAATTGCCGATTCACTTAATTCAGTTGTGGCTTCATGTTTAATGTTAATAATTTGTTCTAATTTTTCATTAAAAGGTATTTCTTTTTCTAAAATTTCATCGTAATTTGTAATCGCTTTGCTTATATATGACATTAACACTTCTTTTGCTAACTCATTTTTACTCCCGAAGTAATTGTATATAGAGACTTGAGAAACATTGGCGTTTTTTGCAATTTCGCTGATACTCACATCGCCAATTCCTCTAACTGAAAACAGTTCCCAAGCTGCATCGATTATAGATTTTTTCTTAAGTTTAGTTCTTTTTTCATATCCGTCCATTTACATCACCATTTTCATTATAACATAACTTTTGAAATATTTTAGTAATATTTCAAAAGTTATTGACACGGGAATATTGAAGGTATAATATGAAATATATAGATAAATATTTCAAAACTAACATTAGGAGGAAAAAATGAGCAAGTATATAAAAAACATAAAGTCCATTGATAAGAGCGCGCTCTTGTCAGTTGGTGGCAAAGGCATAAATTTAGGAGAACTATCTAGAATTGATGGCATCAATGTGCCAGGAGGGTTTTGTATAACGACAGAAGCTTATAAAGAAACAGTTGACGCAGATATCGAGTTGAAATCTTTGTTAGAAAATCTTTATGAACTTGATGGTAAAAATGAGGCAATGATACGAGAACTTAGTAAGAAAATAAGAGATACAATAGAAAACTTAAAAATCAATGAGGATATTCAATATGGGATTGACAACGCTTTGAGTATGTATGACGAGAATCAAGGATTTGCCGTAAGGTCTAGTGCCACTGCAGAAGACTTACCTTATTCGTCATTTGCTGGTCAACAGGATACTTTTCTTAATGTGGTTGGTAGAGAAAATATTATGATGAATATTTTAAAATGCTGGGCATCTCTTTTTACAGACAGAGCAATATTTTATCGCATCAAAAATGGATTTGATCATAGAAAAGTATTCATATCAGTGATAGTTCAAAAAATGGTACTATCAGAAAAATCTGGAATTATGTTTACCGCAAACCCAATGTCTTCCGATAGAAAAACTTTATCAATAGATGCAGGTTTTGGTCTCGGCGAAGCGTTAGTATCGGGATATGTTAATCCTGATAATTATCACGTGATTGATGGAAGCATATCTAAAAAAAGTATAGGAAATAAAACTAATAAAATAGTAATTGAAAAAAGTGGTGGCTCCAAGGAAGTAGAAGTTGAAAAACTCAAACAAGTAGAACAAGTTCTAGAGAATATACATATTTTAGAATTGGCAGAAATAGGTAAAAAAATAGAATCCCATTTTTCTTATCCTCAAGATATAGAGTGGTGTTATGCTGACAATAAGTTTTTTATAGTACAAAGTCGACCCATCACGACATTATTTCCACTTCCTCAAATATTTAATCAAAAAACTCCAAGGATTTATATGTCCATTGGACACGTGCAAATGATGACTGATCCAATAAAGCCATTGGGAATTTCATTTTTTGAAATGATTTCAGAAAGCGAAATGACTGAAATAGGAGGGCGATTGTACGTAGATATTACTTACGATCTTTCATCTTTAAATGGTCGTAATAGACTTATAATGGCCACTGGAAAGCAAGATCCTTTAATTCAAAATGCATTAAAAAATTTAGTTAAAGACAAAGATTTCATGAGAGAAATACCTAAAGGTAAACGAAATGTAAAAGGCGGGATTTTTACTTTTAATTCTATCTTGGAGGCTATAAAAAGTTATTATGTAAATGATTTTGATATAGTTTTACGTTTACTTGAAAAAATCGAAAGAGAAATTAAAAAAACAGATTTGGAACTAAGAAGATTAACAGGAATTGATGCGATAGATTATATCTTGGCTGATAGTAAAAAACTAATAGAGATGGCATACAACCCTAAGTTACTTGGACCAATTATAACATCTATAATGGTAAATGACTCTCTAAATTCTCAGGTTAAGAAATACACTGGTGAGAAGGACGTAGGCGATATACTTACAAAATCTTTGGATCATAATGTCACAACAAAGATGGGGTTAGCTTTGGGAGATTTGGCAGATGTAGTTAGAAAGTATCCCGAGGTGGAAGATTATTTATCTAGAAATTTAGAATCTGATAATTATATGGAAGAACTAAAGATGCTGACAGGTGGACAAGAAGTATTAAAGGAACTTAAAATATTTATGCAAAATTTCGGAATGAGATGTCCTGGAGAAATAGATATTACGAAAGAAAGATTTGAAGAAAGACCTTCCCAGCTAATCCCAATTATATTAAATAATATAAAATTACTAAATCCCAATGAACACAAAATGGAATTTGAAAAGAGAAAAACAGAAGCGCTAATAAAAGAAAATGAAATACTAGCCAAGATAAAAAAATTACCGAGGGGAAATAGGAAAGCAAAAAATATTCAAAGAAAAATCAAATTGTTGAGAACCTATTTAGGAATGAGAGAAGATCCTAAATACTATATAGTCAAAAGGTTTTATATTTACAAAAAAACTATCTTAAAAGAAGCAGAAAGACTTAAAAAAGAAGGTGTGATTAAAGAAATACAAGACATTTATTATCTATATCTAGATGAATTTAGAGATGCTATAATCAATAAAACTGTCGACTATTCAATTATTGAAGAAAGAAGAGAAAAATATAAACATTATGAAAAACTTACCCCACCTCGCGTAATCACGTCTGACGGATTCGTACCAGCAAGTACATCTGATTCAGTT
>JAAZCH010000197.1 GCA_012513395.1 Tissierellia bacterium | reverse complement strand
TACATCTAAATATCTATTGTTAACAGATTTTATATCAACTTTGATGTCAAATTCGTCATTTATTATCGTATGGGTTCCAAACCCTGTCATACTTTTTATCATTTTATCTCCTTTACTTTTATATTTATATTCTATCATATTAAAGTAAATAAATATCTAACATTTATGTAAATCCGAATAATATAAAAATATTTAAAAACCCAGAAAAATTTTTCTGGGTTTAATATAAATTTTTTTATATTTTTAATTAAATCATTCTCTATTTAGAATTAAATTCAAAAGTATTCCAACAATCGCCGCAAAACTCAAACCGCTAATAGATACACTTTCATTCAATCTTATACCTATATTAATTCCTATTGTATTGCCTATATATTCGCTTCCTAATCCTAATGTCAATATAGTTCCCATTATAATAATATTTTTAATATTGAAGTTAACTTTTTCCCTTTGAATTGTTTGAACTCCTATTATAGCAATCATGGAAAAGAGCATAACTGAAATTCCACCCATTACTGCTGTAGGTATAGATAATAAAACTCCCCCTATTTTTCCTACAAAAGACAAGATGATTGCCAGTACTGCAGTCCATCTTAATATAGAAGGATCATAATTTTTAGTAATTGCCAAAACACCAGTATTTTCGCCATATGTCGTATTTGCTGGTCCGCCTAAAAACCCAGCAAATAATGTTGCCAATCCATCACCTAAAAGTGTTCTATGAAGTCCTGGATCTTTAATAAAGTTTTTCCCAACAACTTGACCGTTAGTGGTAATATCTCCCAAATGCTCCATGAAAACTGCCAGTACCACTGGAGAGATTATTGCAATAGCACCAATGTCAAATTTAGGAAAGTTTAAAGGAGGAATTGATAGTAATGGAGCACTAGCAATTACACTAGTATCTACTAAATTTAGTCCTAAAGAAACTAAATAGCCAACTAAAACAGCAATTAATATTGATAATTGATTAAGCATGCCATCAGTTTTAAATTTAATAAATAAGGCAGTACCAAGAGTTATCGCAGCTAACAAGTAGTTATTTGATGCCATATTAACTGCAGTTGGTAATAAGTTTAACCCTATTACAATAATCATAGGACCAACTACTTGAGCAGGTAGAAGTTTTCTTATTTTTTCTGCACCTACTTTATAGATTACAGCCGCCATTATACAATAAATTAAACCCGCAATTACAATCCCACCTTGAGCATAAGCCAAGTCACCATTATATATTTCCTTTACCGTTATTATAACTGGTATAAAAGCAAAAGATGAACCTAAAAAAGCAGGAACCTTTCCCTTTGTACATAAATGGAAAATTAAAGTTCCTACACCTGCAGTAAATATAGCCACCGTTGGATTAAAACCTGTTAGTATTGGTACTAGAACTGTTGCCCCAAACATTGCAATTAAATGTTGAAGAGCAAGAATAAATTTTGTACCATTTCTTAGAATTGAACTACCTTGAACTGTAGACTTACTTAAAACATGATCACTCATTATTATCTCCTTTCCAGTCTCTCTGAACTGATTTAAAGTATTTTTATTATAATAGCACAATTTATTATAATTAACAAGGAAGTTCAAGATTATAAACTAAAAATAAATATTTCAAATCAAATTATTTAGGGTATCTAAAAAAATAATAAAATTAATAAGGAGGAATTATATGAAGAAAATTTTATTATTTTTGATAATAACTGTTTTATCAGTTTCATTAGTAGCATGTAATCAAGAACCAGTTACTCAAGATCAAGCATCAACAGAAGAAACATTAGCTGAAGAAACTCAAGTAGAAGATAATTCAGAAATAGACTTAGTTCTTAGTACAGAAGAGTTATCAAACTACAATGGTAAAGACGGGAACCCTGCATATATTGCAGTCGATGGTATAGTTTATGACGTTTCTGACTCCAACTTATGGAAAGAAGGAGAACATAATGGATTTGAAGCTGGAAAAGATTTAACCGCTGAACTTATGGAAAAGTCGCCCCACGGTGAAAAAGTTATAGAACGACTAACTCCCGTAGGAACTTTAGGAGATTAGTCATGATAGGAAAATTAAATTATGTATTTTTTGCATGGGCTAGTGTTATTTTTTTAGTAATCGTTATAATTCCATATATCTTAGTTAGATTTAATAAATATGTATTAAAAACATCTAACAAAAGTTATTTGAGTATATTGAAATTTTTTCGAACTATTCACAAACCTTCAGGAATATTATTTGCAATTTCGTCTTTTATCCATGGAAGTATGGTGTTTGGAACTGTCTTTAGACTTCATACTGGAAGTATATTATTCTTTATAGTATTAGGAACTGTTATTCTTGGTATATTATTTTACCTTAAGAAGAAAAAACAACTCTTACAATCCCATAGGATATTTGCTGGAATTACGTTTTTACTATTTATGCTTCATTTCTTTAATCCTTGGATATTATAAAATAGAAAAGAGTTCAAAACTTAATTGATCTCTTTTAGATATTCTTTA
>JAAZCH010000196.1 GCA_012513395.1 Tissierellia bacterium | reverse complement strand
TAACAGAAGAAGAAATGCCATTTGATATACCAGACAATTGGGAATGGGTTAGATTGAGCGAAGTTTCATTTAATGTTGGCGGTGTGCAAAACAAAATTTTGCAAAGAGATATATTAGAAAAAGGCGAGATACCAGTAATTAGTCAATCTCAAAGTTTAATTGAAGGCTATTCAAATGACAAAGATAAAATTTTAGAAAATCCAGGTGAGTTAATAGTTTTCGGTGACCATAGTAAAACATTAAAATATATTGATTTTGATTTTATAATTGGGGCAGATGGTACAAGGATTCTGTGTCCCTTTGAAATTTCTGGAAGATATTTATATTATTCAATTCAATTATTAATTGTTGACTTAATAACGCAGAACTATGGTAGACATTACAAGTTTATTAAAGATGCATTCATTTCTCTTCCACCATTAGCAGAACAAAAACGTATAGTAGAAAAATTAGATAAGATTCTTCTAATACTGGAAGGAATTGAATGATTATTGGTAGTAAATAATTTTAAAAACTAAAAAATTGATATATTAATCTTTTAGTTACATATAAGGCGGTCAAGTCAAATATGAATTTATACGAATTATTAGAAAATTTAATAGAAGAAATTGTATCTAAAAAATACAATGTGGATCAATATTATTCGGAACGTATAGAAAAAGATATGGAACCTATTATTTCAAAAATAAAAAAAATATTACATGAAAATGAATCACTTTTAAAGACCATAAATAATTCTAACAACTATTACTATGGCGAAGAAATAGTATATAGTAGGTATATTCAGAATGTCTATAGTTATTACAATAATATAAAAGATAATAGTACTAATGACTTTTATAATATAAAAAATTATTTAGAACTCACTATTACTGATATTGATAGTATAATATCTGTTTCTAAACGAGTACCTTACCTAGGCATAATATTAAGCGATAAACAAAAAACAGTATTAGTGGGAGCTAACGGCTCAGGGAAATCCTCTTTTGCATCTTTTTTGAAACTTGGAGCAATACCTAATATAAAAGTTATACCTGAATCAAAATTCTTATATATTTATGAACCTGATAGGTTTTTGTATACATCATCTATAAAAGAATTAGAATCTACTCAAATAAAAAACATTACTAAAGCTGACTCAGATGAATTTCCATTCATATCTGAAACTATTGGGTCATTTACGACAAGTATAGGTGCTTTTGCCAATGAGTATACAAAATATGCTACTGGAAAAAGTCAAGATTTGGATGAATATAAAAACGTAGATAAGTCTGTTTTAGATGATTTACTTTTTATTTGGAATCTTTTATTTACAGATATTAAAATATTTGTAGACTCCGAATCTCGAACTATAAATGCTATTAAAAATGGAAACAAGTATCATGTTAATAGATTAAGCGATGGAGAAAGAGCTGTTTTATATTATTGCTGTAATATTCTATTAGCTATGGACGATTCAATCATTGTAATTGATGAGCCTGAAACTTATCTAAATGACAATATAGCTGTGAAGCTATGGAATGCCTTGGGCGACATTAGGAAGGATTGTAAATTCATATTTATAACACATAATTTAGAATTTGCTGCTAATATAGGAGAATCTCATTTAGTTTGGTGTCAAAATTATAAATATCCAGATGATTGGGATATAGAAGAGTTATCACTTGGTGAATTTCCATTGGAACTTACTATTAAGATTGCTAGTAGCAAAAAGCCAATATTATATTGTGAAGGCGATATAGACAAGCTTGTATATGAAGCATTATTTGGGGATAAATTTACTGTAATTAAAGTAGGTGGATGTTTAAATGTTATAGATTCAGTTAGATTCCATAAACTTTCTTCTATTTATCCTCACCAAGAATGCGTTGGAATTATCGATTATGATAATATAAATAGAAATGAAGGCGAACTTAATCAAGAGGGTATATTCGTACTATTTCATAATGAAGTTGAAATGTTTTTGATGGATGAACTAGTTTTAAAGCACACTATGCAGAAAGTATTGAATAGAGATTGCGATGATAAGTTTGAAGAATACAAGGAGCATTTTTTCCAAGTTTTTGAGAAGTCAAAAGATAAAATAATTTATCAAACAATAAAAAATTATATAGAAAACCATTTAAGTAAAGAAAAATTAGAATTACATTCAGGTTCTGATGACATTACTGCTTCATTTGTGAAAATCATCAATTCTACTTTTAAGTCGAAAAATAATGAAATACTAACTATTGAGGAAATAACTAGCTATATTGATCAAATGAGAAATGAGCTAGAAAAGAAATTAGAAGAAATAATTAATGAACAAAATTACAAAGAAGCACTCAGGTATTGTAATTTAAAAGATGAGGTTAGTAAAGGTGTTGCTAATAGAATGGAGAGCAATTATATGGAAAAAGCAGTTAGTCATATAACTGATGAAGAATTTATAAATGAAATTATACAAGAATATTTTTTAGAATTAGATAATTATTTATGTTCTAAATTGTATAATTTTTAAAAGAAAGGCATTAGGTAATATTATAAATGGCAAAAGGAATTATATATGTTATGACTACTGTTGTGCCAGGCTTGATAAAAATTGGTAAAACGGGTTTAGATAATTTTGAATCTAGAATGTATAATCTTGAGAGACATGGATATTCAAATGTTGTTGGTTTAAGACGAAGATTTGCAATAGAAGTCGATGATTATAGTGAAAAAGAGATGCTCCTAGATGAAATTTTTAGCAAGAGCAAAGTTCCAAATACCGAGTTGTTCGCTTTGGATATTGATTTAGTAATACAACTTCTATCGTCTTTTGATGGGAAACAAATATATCCAGAAACAATTTCTAAAGAGGAAACTTTTGTTGTTGCAACAAAAGAAAGAGCCATTAAATCTGACTGGGGATTAATACCAGATGGTTATTATTACTTGTCAGAAAATAAGAAGGGATTTGGTAGAGTTGAAGCAACCATGAAAGTAGAAGATGGTGTATTTACTGTCTTAAAAGATAGCATTTGTGCACCTACAAAAGATGGATGGATTCCAGAAAGTAGGAAAAATGCGCCAATAAAAAATAATATTTTGTTAGATGATATCATATGTAACTCCCCATCAACAGCTGGTTGGATTGTATTAGGTAGCTCAAATAATGGTTGGTTTGTTTGGAAAGATGTAGAGGGAAATACTATTAACCTGTATAGAACTTAAAGGTAAATTTAATAGTTTGTTTAAATATTCTCAAGGAGTGTTGAATGTCAAATTTAGTATTAGATGTAGATTTAATAAGAAATATTGTTTCTATTTTTGTGGCACTATTTGTAGGATATTGGCTTTTGCGCAAGGAATCACAAGAGAACAGAAATCTCATGAAAAATAATGAAAATTTAAAAATTCAACTTGAAAATATTGATAGTATAATAAAATTGACGGATGATATAGACGAATTTATTGAAGATGCATATACTATTTCATTAACTGAAAAAGGAAAGACAAAAATAAAACTGCAGATAATGAGGAGTTAAGAATATCTATGTTTCGAACTATAACTATAAAGGATTTGTCGTGGGATTTCTTAAGACATTTGACGATATTAAAATATATCATCTTGAAGAAATTGGAAAAAGAGTTTTGAGTCTGGGAGTAGAGTAGACTGAATTATTGACTACACATAATAAAAACTATCAGAATTTCTACTCTAAACTTGGATATAATAGTTCTGATTTTTTGGTTCCTATGTATAAAAAATTAAGATAAGAGGTGACTTATACTTGAATTGATTGCAAAGAAGCTATCGAAGAAGGTCTAATTTCCTATGTAGACTTTGAAAAACATACTACAAAGATGATTGAAATCAGCGACATAAAAGTAGGTGACATTGTAGGAATTGGCCTTTACGAAAGTGAAAAGCAAAATGTCAAAAAAGGTTTTGTTCAAGCACACCAAATACAACTTATTACGCAAAGATAAAAACTAGAAAGGGAAAATCCCATCTCTAGTTTTAATCTTTGTTTATCATTAATCAAAGCTATTAATTATTTTATCTATCTACTACTCTATTCCAGGTTTCAGAATTGTCTACATTTCTATTGTAGTAGTGTGAGTTTGAAGCTTCGTGGATTTCGTAGAATGCCCAGTGTTTTGATATATCAGTATAGCTTTTTAGTAGAATTGGTTTTTCGTTAACAAATTCTTTGTCTGCATATCTTTCTGCCATTCTATTTACCGTCGTTACAGTTTCTGCTCTCGTTATTGCTTGATTAGGTTTGAAGCTTCCGTCAGGATAACCTGTTACCCAACCATTTATACTTGCTTTTGAAATATTTTCAGCTGCCCAATGACTCGATAAGACATCCGAGAAGTTTATTGCAGTTCCTGATCCTATTTCTGTATTAAATCTCGTAACTATTGCTGCTAGTTCTGCTCTAGTGATTTTTGCATCAGGCATGAAGCTTCCATCTGGATAGCCTTTTAATATTCCCTTAGAACTCATATATCCAATAGCTTCCGAGTACCAAAATCCTGGCTTCACGTCAGTGTAATTAGGGACTTGATCTGTTGGTATTTCCATTCCGCTTACAGAAAGTCTTGCAAATATCATAGCGACTTCTGCCCTTGTAATATCTCCATCTGGTTTGAAAGTCGTATCTTCATAGCCTTGGACATATCTAAAGTGATACTTCTCTTCGCGCAGTGGCATAATATCATCAGCTCTATCCCATCCACCCAGAACTATATCAATGGGCGGTGTGATTGGTGGTGTAATTACAGGTTTTTCTGGCTCTACCACAGGTGGAGTAGGAGGTTTGTCCGGTTCATCTACAGGTGGTGGTGTTACAGGATTTATATATGTGTTTGTAATATCCAATCCGTTGTAACTAACGGTATATCCATCTGCACCAGTTTCCAAAACGCTATATGTTATAATATTTCCATTTTCATCTGTCTTTGGAAGTAATCCGAAATTGGCTATAAGATTTCCACTTGTCAAAGTTATTGTAAGAGGATTTCCATCCTTATCGACTACATCGCTTTCTACTCCATTAATCGTCTGTTTCAAATGGATTACGACTGTAGGTCTTTGGCTCGGGCCACCTATCCAAGTTACTGTTGCTACAACATCATCAGTAGGTGGGATATAAGTGTTTTTGATTAAGAATCCTTTATCATCATCAACGCCACTAATGTCTGTCGCATAATTTTCGATTTTATCTTGAGTTATAGAGTAAGTGTATTCATTTCCAAATTCATCTGTCTCTGGCAGACCTTTGTATATATGTTTCAGATTCCCACTGGTTATAGTATCAGTACTTACCAGCTCAGGTTCTTTTCCTTCTACGGTTCTATATAATTTAATTGTAGAATCAGGCTTCGTATCAGGACCACCAATCCATTCCAAATTGACTTTTATATCCTTGAATCTTTTGATTATTCCTGCATTTACAATAGTTTTTTTGTGGGCTTTAGTTAAGTCTATGGATTCGCTATATACAACTGAACTGTCGTTGTTATCTTGAGAAACTCCTGAACCATTATCTCCGCCTACATTTTCTGACATTACATCCATGGCGTTAGGTTTTGTCATTCTGACTTTATATTTTCCGCTTGTATAAGTTCGAATGAAATAAGAACCGTCTGCTTCTGACATTGTAGTTATAGGCTTTCCTTCTGAATTCACTACGGGAGTGCCGTCTTCATGAAGTAGTTCGATGAGGACATTAGCTATTCCTTCTTCGCCAGGATCTATAATGTTGTTTTTATTTGTATCCATAAAAACTTTTCCAACGAACTTATAAGTTGCAAAGAGTACAGATGTTGATGGAGCTTCGGAGAATTTTTTTCCGTTGAATGTAAAGGCTACTGAGTTTATGGCCTTAGCATCTTCTGGAATACTTTCGTCGTGAATCATCTTGGAATAGAATTCTATTCCAGTGATTTCACCTTTTGGAATAGACTCTCCAGGTTTTAAAATTAGTTTAAATGCCTTTGCTTTAGAATAGTCATCTAATGAGTCGACCCAAGTTGCATCTGCTAAAAATTCCTCTGCATTTCCTTTAAATTTTTCTCCATTAAGTTCATCTTCAGTGTAGAAAACATTAAATTTGTCTGCTTTTACAGGACCTTCTAAAGGGGTTTCGAAGATAGATCCTCTAGGAATTTTGTCTACGATGAGCTTATCTCCTGGGTGAGGAAGCACATCTAAAAATGTAATATCGTTCACAGGATTGTCCGTATAATTGTATATATAAATCTGATATTTAAAAGCAGTAGTTAGCTCGGTTTCAGACTTATTATCAGTATACTCATCATCAATGGAGCCTTGGGTTCTTTTCAGTAATTGCAATTCTTTTGCAGGTAAATGTCTTACCGTTCTCTTGTCTATAAGACCCAGCTCTGTTATATCTCCATCACCGTCATAGTCCAACTTATCTGCAGCAGCTGAATTACCTATTGCTTTAACTTGGTCAGTTACATCGGGACTAGAGAAATTATTATTCCATAGTAAATAAGAAGTCAATGCATTTTCATCTGGTTTAGTGTCGATAGTCATCTTGAAATCAGCTACGATATTAAAAATATTGCTACTTGGAGCTATACCTCCATTAGTTACTGTTACTCGATTCAAATCCCAAATAACTGCAGTTTTTCCGCTACCTTTGTAATTTTTTATTATTCGACTTGGATCTATAGTTAGCTCTCCATCTGGATTTACATTAGACTTTAGAATGTTTTCAAAACCATAACCATCCATACCTTTTTGTATATTTAGTTTAGTTGTACCTGGTATATATTCTAATCCATTATCCACTAGCATTACAAATTTACTAAATTCTATCTCCGTTCCTTCGGTGATTCCAGGAGCAGATGAGTTGTAAAATGCACTATTAAAACGTACCGTGGAATTCGTGTATGGACCTCGAAGAGCATTAGCCGAACCGCCATTGAAGATACTAAGAGCAGGCTGGTAGTTTAAATATTGGTAGTTTGGGGTGTGAGAATATTTCAATTCTACTGGGACTTCCACATAACCATAAGTGCCATTAATTCGATTTCCTATACTATTTCCATCTACAGGTTTATCATCAGGTCCTTCTTTAAAAGCAGTTATTATACTTACCATGTCCTTTACACTATTTCGAGGAGGAATATATGCATCCTTATCCATTTTAATTGTGATATTTGTAGTGTTAATAGGAACTTTAATAGTTTTTACTTCGCCACCAAGTCCACTCTCTAACAAAATTCCATCAGCAAAAATGCTATAAGTTCCCACCATTGAACCTGTAGTCTTATTTGCTTTTACTCCTATAAAATTCATTCTAGGTGCTAAATCTTTATTCGTTCGAAGAAAATCTAGTCCCTTATCTTCAATTACTAGATTATTTAAATTCATTTCACTTTGGTTTCTTACAGTTATAGGCCAGGAATATTCGTCAGCATGAAAATAAGGAGTTTCATGAAAACTATTTATTAGTATTCCTTTCTTATTTGTAGGACTGCCTTTTTG
>JAAZCH010000195.1 GCA_012513395.1 Tissierellia bacterium | reverse complement strand
TCAGATTTATTAATTTCGTACATTTATAAATTGACAGTGCAAAATCAATATCAAGGTATTGGAGCAGCAATTACGATTGTAATTTCATTAGTTCTTATGTTCGTATCCTATTTAGGATATAGAAACACCAAAGCATTCAAGGAGGATTAAAATGTTTAAAAGAAAAAAAGATAGTAAATTATATTTATCTGATAGACAACCATTAAATACTATGGGAAAAATCCTTTTAGCAATTTCATATATTATTATGATAGCTTGGTCTTTTATAATTCTATGGCCCTTGAGCGTAATGGTAATTTCTAGTTTTAATGGAAATCAAGGTAGAAATATTTCCTTGGGCGGAAATTTTTTGTTTTCTTTGAAAAACTTCCAGTATCTTTTTGATAAAACTTATTTCGCTAAATGGGTTGGAAACACTATTTATATAGCAATTGCTACAGCATTGATAACATTAATTATCGTATCCTTTACTGGGTATGCCTACTCTAGATTTAGATTCAAAGGCAAAAGACTTAGTCTTATGGGAATTATGCTTATTCAAACTATTCCCACCTTTGCAGGGATTACAGCTTTTTATGCTATTCACTCTATAATATCTGGAGTGTTGCCCATATTTAGTAGAAAGGCCATGCTAATTCTAATTTACGCAGCAGGAGGAATAGCTTCCAATACATTTATCTTAAAAGGTTATATAGATTCTGTCTCTACAGAATTAGACGATGCTGCCAGAATCGACGGTTGCTCTAATATGGAAGTATATAGATTGATAATTATGCCTATAGCAAGACCGATGCTAGCTATTATAGCCTTGTGGTCATTTATTGGACCATTTATGGACTATATGCTCCCCAGCATACTGCTGACTAATCCCCAAGACTATACGCTGGCTACTGGGTTGTTTACATTAATAGATGATGTTAGGACTATGAATCAGCCAGCTTTTGCAGCAGGAGGATTGTTGACGGCAATTCCAATAATAATATTATTTATAAGTTTACAAAAAGAATTAGTTTCTGGTTTAAGTTCCGGATCTGTTAAAGGCTAGGAGGACGAAATGAAAGTTGTTTTAAAAAATGTAGGAAAAAAATACGAAGGTCGCGAAAATTTCACCATAAGAAATATCAACCTAGAAATAGATGATCAAGAATTTTGTGTAATATTGGGCCCATCTGGTTGTGGAAAATCTACTCTTTTAAGAATGATAGCAGGATTAACTTCCATAACAGAAGGAGAATTATTATTTGGAGACAAATTGATGAACAAGGTGGCTCCCAGTGATAGAGATATAGCCATGGTTTTTCAATCCTATGCACTTTATCCCCATATGACAGTTTATGACAATATGGCCTTTTCTTTAAAGATGAAAAAAGAAAGAAAAGAAATTATCCACGAAAGAGTCTTGGAAGCTGCCAAAGTTTTACAAATTGAAGATTATCTTTATAACCGTCCTTCTGACATCTCAGGTGGACAAAGACAAAGAGTGGCACTGGGAAGAGCTATGGTTCGAAATCCCGGAGTATTTTTAATGGACGAGCCATTGTCGAATTTGGATGCAAAGCTCCGAGAGCATATGAGAGTTGAGTTGGTAAGACTTCACAAACAACTGGGAACCACTTCCATATATGTAACCCACGACCAAACCGAAGCCATGACTATGGCAACCAAAATAGTTTTATTAGACGCAGGTAAAATTCAACAAGTCGGCGCTCCAGAAGAATTTTATTCTGAACCAGCAAATTTATTCGTCGCTAAATTTATTGGCTCACCTACCATAAATGTATTTGAAGGTTCTATGGTTAATAGCCGATTTGTCAGTGACTCCGGATTAGTAGAAGTAGAACCTAGTCCAAAAGATTTGGAAATGCTAAAAGCATTTGAAGGTAAGAAAGTTCATATGGGAATAAGGAGTGAAAGATTTCTATCCCAAAAACAAGAAAAAAATGGCTTCGAAGCCAAGATAGATGTCATAGAAAATCTAGGCAAAGAAAAACTATTGTACACAGAATTAGAAGATGGCACTCGCTGTACGATGAGTGTTCCTGGACATTTTGAATATCAAATGGATGAAGTTCACAACTTCTCTTTTGATGTAGATGCACTTCACTTTTTCGATGCAGAAACCACACTTAGAATAAATTAAAATAATATAATTGAAAATAGAGATTTAGTCAAAAGCATTTAAGCTTTTGACTAAATCTCTATTTTGTAAGTACTACACCATTATTCAATAATTATAAATTCAGAAATCACTGCAGTTTTATCAAATTCATTTATATAATAAGATAAGTCAGTCAATGCTGAATTAATTATATCTGAAGAAACTCCCTCTACTCCTTTTACAATAAACATAATGTTCTTTGTATAGTCAGAAACCCTAGTCCTTAAGTCTTGGCCATAGATGATGCTTACTACGATCCCATTAGCATCACGTAAATATATATCTCCACGTTTAAGTGTAGTCAATTCCCCTTCCATGCCGATATACGTCTCTTCACCATCTGCTACTTCTATAGAAAATGGCTCATTCATCTTGTCCATATCACATACAGCTGCAAGGACACCGTACTTTAATTCTGTTAAAAACAAAGCCTGGATAGCGGGATTCGTCTCTGGAAAATCATGTTTTTTAACAAAAATAGACTCCATTTGTAATAATACTACATAAGTTTTTTTAATTTTTTGAAAAATTTTACATAATAGTTTATAGGTTCAGATTTTACAAAATCGGCACGCAGATAATTTTCAAATGCTGGAGAAATTTTTTCAATTTCACTTTGTTTAACTTTATTAAAACCCTCAGAATTTTTCGGATTAAAATTTTTCACTTTCAATATTCCAAAATATGCATTTGGATAAAGAGATTTTAATTTTTCGCTGCGTATGTCCATATGACAAATCCTTTCTACATACTTTAGATTATGATTTAATCTAATGTTCAGTTTTCTTTGCAATATAAAATACGTAATTATAAAAATCCTTAAATTTATTATACATATCTGCTTCAATTTTTATCTGTTCAATAAATTCTTTAACCTCATCATTATAATTATGTTTTTTAATAAACTCTTCTGTTTTTTCCAAGAGTGGTTGATAATAATTGTCTATCCAGCATTTTTCATCTAATTCGAAATAAGTGATGGGAGTATATCCACTTTTTTCTAATATAGAAAGTTTATTTTCAATCGTATCAATCTCAGGGTAAGCATCAACCCAATATTTTTCAATTTCTGTTGGTCTTGAATCTTTTGTCCATGAAATTTCAGAAACTGCAATATGACCACCATCTTTTAAATGTTTTCGCCACAAGGACAAACCTTTTTCAAATCCAATATTATAAATTGCTCCCTCTGACCATATAAGATCTAAAGAATCATCTTCAATTGTTAAACTGTCCATCAGCATTTCTTTAGCTGTTATGCGTTTTGTTAAATCATTTTCTTTAACCTTTTTCATAAGTTCTTCTAAAAATTGTGGCAACATATCAATTGCAGTGATTTGAGCATCTGTATTCATACCGAGAGTTATTGTTTGAGCTCCAGTTCCACATCCTATGTCTAATATCTTTGTTTTTTCATTCAAATGTGGAATGAAACTTAATGCTTTCAAAGTTGTTTCTTCACTGCCAGGGCCTTGTCGTTCATTGTGTTTGTGATACTCTATCATAATTTCAAATAAATCCATCAAATTCTCCTCACAAATATTTCAATACATTTTGTTTATACTTATAAAATATTTAGGAAAATTTAAAATCATTCCAAATCTTTTCCCATCTTTTTAAAAGCCTCTCTCACCTTAACGTCCAAATGTGCCCATATCTCCTGTGAGAATTCCGCCACAGGTTTCATTCTCTTGACCACATCAGTATATTTCACGCTATCGTTTCTCCATGTTCCTCCATCGTTCTCTAAATTGTTAAGAAGTGGTTGCACCCTGTCCATGGCGTTGGCAAATTTGGATTCAGGTGTTTTGCCTTCCTCAAATTCCTTCCAAAGATTGTGAAACATCTCTCCCTTTTCTACTGGTAGCATGCCGAATAATTTATCAGCTGCAGCAGATTCTCTCTCAAATTTGTCTCCGTTAGCTTCAACGTCATAGCAAAAAGTATCTCCAGCATATATCTCTACCAAATCGTGAACCAAAAGCATCTTAATCGTATGAGAAAGATCCGTTTCTTCTTTGCAATAACTGTGAAATACCATAGCCATTACAGAAATATGAAAGGAATGCTCAGCATCATTTTCATAAATATCGTGACCTATATGTTTTGTTCTTCTTAAAATTCTCTTCATCTCATCTAAGAGAATGGAAAACTCTAATTCTTTTTCTAAATTAGTCATATCTTCTCCCTCTTTAATTCTCAATAAAATTCATTAAACTTTTAAATGATTTATATTATAACACCAAAATCATCAAACATCTGTTAATTTTTATTACTTTTGGTAACATGCTTTTCTTCTTTATAGATATTCTTATAAACATCTTACTTCAAAATACAAATATAAATGCTAAAGAATAAAATAATTGTTAATGGGTATTATTTAACAAGTTTAAAAATTGGTGCTTAGAAAAGAGGAATAAAATGAGTAGCAAAGAAGATTTTATAAATAACAACGAATTAAAGATGTCTAAAAATAATGAAGACGCTAAATGGTATGACCCACTGCCAAGAGCAAGCTGGGCAATATATCCTGAGATGAATGTTAAAGAAACATGGTTTAAGGTTCACAAATTGCCGGGAGATGTTTATGCAATCTATGAGGATGGACAATGGCAAGAAGTTATATCTTATTTAATTATTGGGCAAAATAAAGCCATACTTTGGGATACAGGACTAGGTATAGGAGACATAAAGAGCGTAGTTTCAGAATTAACTGAGCTTCCTATAACTGTAGTAATTTCCCATACTCACTTTGATCACATTGGCAGCAATGCTCTGTTCGACGAAATTTATGTCTTTGATTCTAAAATGGCTGTTGAAGATTTAAAGAAAGGACTAACCCATGAGGAAATAAAGCGTGATGTGGAAGAAGATTCAATTTGGAAACCACTGCCAGAAGGTTTTAAATATGAAAACTTTTTTATCAAAGGAAAAGCGCCTACGAAAACTCTAAAAGATGGTGAGATAATTGACCTTGGTAATCGAAAACTTGAAGTAGTCCACACGCCTGGACACTCCCCAGATTCAATTATGCTAATAGACGAAGGCAACAAAATTCTATTCTCAGGAGATGCATATTACCCAGCTCCTTTATATGCTTATGCAAAAGGCGCTGACTTTAAGGCTTATGTCAAAAGTATGGAAAAAATAGTAAATAAAATTAAAGACAAAAATCTAAATTATATTTATGCTTCTCATAATGAAGTGGTAGAAGGCACAGAAATTCTTAATTATATCTTGGAGTCCATGAAGGAAATTGTAAATGGCGAAAAAACAGACTATAAACTAGACGAAGAAGGAAGAAGGGTTTATAGATTTGACAATAATGTAGAGCTAGTTATATTAGATGTGGGTCACACAATATAATAAAATCTTCCAAAAAATATTGAAATAGAAAAATACAAACTCAGAAAAAGAGATTCAGAAAAATAAACTTTTCCTTTAAATTTAAGCATAAGGCACCCATGTAATTATAACAGGGTGCCTTATGCATTAAAAATCTTTAGAAATATTATCTCTCCCCTGCTAATAATCCAATAACAGTAATTTATAATATTTGGTTAAAGACCTGAATTTATTATACTACTTTAAACTAAGTCCTATTTAGTCCATGTTAAAATAAAGCGATAATACAATCCTAATCTTAATTTTGCACCAGGAAGATTTTTTCGTATAATACTCCTCACTTTAGACATTTGAGGAAAATCATACGATGTTGGAATTCCTATAACCTCTGAAGGCTTATTCTTATGTAAAAATGAACTTATAGAACATGGAATTACCCTTAGGAGTTCAATGGTCCAGTCTAAAAGCGTTGAAGGTTTATATAATCCAATAATTATTAATATCCCATCTTTATTCAATAAGTCTTTTGCTTTTTTTATTGAATTTTCCATGTCCATATGATGAATTGAAGCAACAAATATTATCGAATCATAAACTTCATTTATGGGATAATAATTTTCAAATGAAGTGCAATAATATTTAATATTTTCATCGGATGCAACATCATTAATTGACTTTCTTATGCAATCGTTGGATGGATCAATACCTACTATTTCATTATAGGGATTGATCAAATATTTTATTAACCCCCCATCACCACATCCTACATCAAGAATCTTTTTTCTATTGCTAACTTTTTTCTTTATTAAATCATAATATGCCACATTATGATTCCAATAATTCAATCCTTTCATTTCGTATAATCCTCAATTTTAAAAGTCTAATTTATTAAAATTTTTGTGGCAGACAAACTAATTCCACGTG
>JAAZCH010000194.1 GCA_012513395.1 Tissierellia bacterium | reverse complement strand
GTAGGTGGAAGCGATTCTCCTGAACTGAAAAAGGGAAAAACTTTCGTAAGAAAAGAAGAAAAAGTAGGAAGAAACGACCCATGTCCTTGTGGAAGTGGCAAGAAGTATAAAAAATGTTGCGGAGCATAAGTTAGGAGCTAGAATGCAAAACTTATATATAGAAGAAGAAAGACTGGAAGAAGTAAAGGAACTGGTTGAAAAACTAGGGGCATCTTTGAATATTGAAGAAAAGAAAAAACAGGTTGAAGAGCTGGAGAAGAAAGCCTTGGAACCGGATTTTTGGAATGATTCAGAAAAGGCTCAAAAGATTATAAGCGAGACCAACAATTTAAAAAATTACGTGGAAAAGCATGAAGAACTCCTCCTTGGCATTGAAGATGGAGAAGTTTTAATTGAGCTTTTAAAAGAGATGGAAGACGAAGAGACATACAAGGAATTGGAAAATAAAATCACGACTTTGGAAAAAATGTCCCAAGGTTTCAAAATCGAAACTCTTTTGAGTGGCGAATACGACAAGGAAGATGCTATACTTTCTATCCACGCAGGAGCAGGAGGAACGGAGGCCCAAGACTGGGCTGGCATGTTACTTCGGATGTACACCAGATACGCAGAATCCAAAGGATATAAAGTCACGACCCTGGACATTCTAAAAGAAGAAGAGGCGGGGATAAAATCTGCCACTATTTCTATAGAAGGAAATAACGCGTATGGATATCTAAAAGCTGAAAAGGGAGTTCACCGACTTGTGCGAATATCTCCCTTTGATGCAGCAAAAAAACGTCACACATCCTTCGCAAGTGTAGATGTATATCCTGAATTAGACGATAGCATTGAAATAGATATAAAAGACGAAGATTTAAAAATCGACACCTACAGATCTTCAGGTGCAGGTGGTCAACACGTAAACACCACTGACTCTGCCGTTAGGATTACACATATTCCAACTGGGGTAGTAGTTCAATGTCAAAATGAAAGATCTCAAATTCAAAATAGAGAAAAAGCTATGCATATGTTAATGGCTAAGTTAATTGCTATCAAAGAAGAAGAGCAAAAGGAAAAAATCGACGACCTACAAGGAAACTATTCTCAAATAGCTTGGGGTTCACAAATTCGTTCCTATGTTTTTAATCCATATAGTATGGTAAAAGACCACAGAACAAATGTAGAAGTGGGAGATACTGGAAAAGTTATGGATGGAGATTTGGACATTTTTATCAACGAATACCTACAAATCAAAGCTACTTCCAAATAATTTCATAAGCTTAACATCAGTAAACCAGAGAACTTCACAGCGATTTAATATAAATTTAAAATAATTTTAAAAAAGTGCTTGCATTTTGGAAACTACTGTTATATAATTGATTTTGCTGTTCGGGATGTAGCGCAGTTTGGTAGCGCACGTGGTTTGGGACCATGGGGCCGGGGGTTCAAATCCTCTCATCCCGACCATTATT
Source organism: Tissierellia bacterium (assembly GCA_012513395.1). Next base: position 2,084 of record JAAZCH010000194.1, on the reverse strand, counting down.
AATTAGAACCTGTTAGATTTTTCTAGCAGGTTTTTTTGTGTCCTTAGACACCAAAGTCATTGAAATTATATGATATTAAGGTTATACTGAAATAATATTAAGTACTTTAACTAAGGACAAAATAAACAAGGGGGCAAATTGTGAAAACTATTTATACAAATGGAAGAATCTACACGATGAATGACGAAAGAGATGTATTTAACACCATGGTCGTGGAAGATGGAAGAATTGTAGAACTTTATAATACAGATGAAAAACTTGAAGGCGAAAATATCTTAAACTTGGAAGGGAAAGTAGTTTATCCAGGGCTCAATGATTCCCATTTGCATTTGGGATACTATGGATATTATGCATCTCAAGTGGATTTAGCGGGCACAAAGACAAAAAAAGAAGCTATTGAAAGAATTTCAAAATATATAGAAGAAAATGAATTAAAAGAAGGACAATGGGTTCTAGGTTGGGGATGGAATCACGATTATTTTGAAGATGACAAGAGTTTCTTGAACAAATTTGATTTAGATCAAGTTAATACTGAATTGCCAATAGCTGTATCCAGGGCTTGTGGACATGTATTAAGCGTGAATTCAAAAGCTTTAGAGACTGCAGGTATTAAAAACAATCCTGTGCAAATCGAAGGCGGCCAAATAGATATAGACGAAGAAGGAAATCCCATTGGAGTTTTCAGAGAAAATGCTTTAGGAGAAATTAGAAACCACATTCCTAGGCGCACTTTGGATCAAGTTAAAGAATCCATTTTGTTAGCTATCAAAGAAATGAACAGCTGGGGTTTGACATCTATACACTCAGATGACCTAAGTTCAGTAGCAGGCTATGACTACAAAGAGATACTTCAAATGTTTAGAGAATTAGCTGAAGATGAAAAATTAAACATTCGAATCTATGAACAATGCAGATTAAAAGTAGATGAGTTGGATGAATTTTTGGAAGCTGGAAATACTACAGGTGTAGGAAATGACTTTTTCAAAATTGGTTCACTGAAACTATTCTTGGATGGATCATTGGGAGCTAGAACTGCAGCTTTGAGAGAACCTTATTCAGATGATCCAAATGAATATGGAATAATTACGGCAAGTGAAGAAGAAATAGACGAGATGGTAGGGAAGGCATTTGACCACAATATGCAAGTGGCAGCTCATGGAATCGGAGACAGGGCGATAGAAACTGCTATCAGATGTATGAGTAAAAACAGAAGAGACGACCTCAGAAATGGGGTAGTGCATTGCCAGATTACAGACAGCGATATATTAAAATCCTTTAAGGAAAATGAAATACTCGCATATGTCCAACCTATATTTTTGGATTATGATAGAAATATAGTATGGGATAGAGTAGGAGATAGAACTTACACTTCCTATAATTGGAAGACTTTAGTGGACTTAGGAGTTCACGTTAGTTTCGGAACAGATTCTCCAGTGGAACACTTTAATCCATTTCACAATATCTACGAAGCAGTAACTAGAAAAGATTTAAATGGACTTCCCGAGGAAGGATTTTTAATAGCACAGGCATTAAGTGTGGATGAATCTCTAAGGGCATATACCTACGAAGGAGCTTATGCTTCTTTCGAAGAAGATGTAAAAGGTACATTAGAGGCTGGAAAATTTGCAGACTTTATAATATTAAACGAAGATTTATACAAAATAGACCTGATGAAGATCAAAGATATTACTGTAGAAAAAACAATTGTAAATGGAAAAGAAGTATATAGCAAAAATTAGAAAACTAAAAACCCTTGAAAATTGGCCCTTTAAAGAGGGCCGATAATTTTTTAAAAAATATTTAAAATAAAGCTTGACAAAGTTATGTGAGTTTTGTTAATATATAAAAGCTGTCCCAAACGGGAGGACATGGATGTAAAATTCTTTTTAAGAATATATTAAGAAAATGTCTTGACAAGTTTAAAATAGTTTGATAGAATAATTAAGCTAATCCATTTAAACAGGATAGCAATTGAACCAATGAAATTGAATATAGTGTGAGAACGAATTAATAAAAAACACACAAGCAAATACGGAAAACTAAGTCAGTTTAAGTAATGAGCTTTTGGAAAAACTTTAAATTTT
>JAAZCH010000193.1 GCA_012513395.1 Tissierellia bacterium | reverse complement strand
TTTGTATTTTCCATTTTTTATTCCTAATTATAAACATGCAATTTCTTTTGCAATGTCTTCAATACTTTTACCATCAGTATTAATCTTTATTGTGTTTAGTTTTTGGTAGAGAGGAAGTCTGGCGATACTTCTTTTTACCACGTCATCTTTTCTAATTCCTGTAGCAATATCTTTTTCTAACCGTTCTTTAATGGTTTCAGGATTTCCTGTTAAAGAAATTATTTTAATATCTATATCTTCCAAGTCCAGGCACTTTAAAATAGATTCTATAATACTTTGATGGTCCATAACCCAAGTAAATATCACATTCTCATACCCAGGACATTTAATAAATTGATTGAGTAAAAAACATATATTTTCCAATACCATTTTCTTATTTTCTTCATTTACCAAAAAAGGATCTGAATCCCAACACCAATCTCCATCTAAAAACACACTGTTTTCTAACATATATTTTAATTCTTGACCAACGGAAGTCTTCCCAACTCCCATAGCTCCACCAATAATATATAGCTTTTTCATTTTATATCTCTTCAATTCCTATACTTTTCAAATAACTTACTAATTGGTTATAATATTGTGGGTTTCTAGTTATATCATTCGCATTGCCCTTGGGAATGAAAATAACCATTCCTTGTCTTGCTCTAGTTAATAGTACGCGATATGCATTTTTCAGATAATCTTTCCTATCTTTCATTTTTATAGAATTCCAAGTAGTTCCTTTAAAATTATAATATTCCCATTTATCTCTACTATACCTAAGATCTGCATCCCAGCATACAATTGAATAATCCAGTTCCAAGCCTTGAATATCAAACTCAGTAACTACATCTTCTAAATAATAGCTAGACCTCACATCATCTTTTCCGTTAAGAAACCAATTTTCAACCTTGATTTCATTTTTAACAAAAATTCCCTCTGGTTTTAACCTCAATCCACCACTACTTGCTAGTAATCCGTAACGAGTTGTTCCCTTGCTATTTTCCTTTACCCAGTTTTTTGCAGTATTTAAATTTCTAGTTAATACTATTGGGTATTTATCTTTAATTTCTAAATACAAACCTTTCGCCTTTACCTTATCAATATCTAATAAAGCTTTTATAAACGTAGATAAGTGAGGTGTTCTGAAAGACCTAATAGAAGTAGATAAATTCAACTCGTTGCATTCATGTATTTTAAGTTGTTCTGTCATTTCGTGCCATTTATGACCCCTTAAATATTCTTCATCCTTTAATTCAGGAGTAACAAATACTTCCCAATCACAAAATGAGCGTCTAATTGAATCAAACCACTCTGGTAAACCTGCTTCTCCTGTGTTTATTTCTTGGCCACCACCTACTAAGCATATAATAAGTGCCCAATCTTCTTGTCTATTCATTGAACTTATTAAAAATTCCGGTTCACTATATTCAAAATTTGAGATATTCTTTTTTGTTCTCATGAAATTGGATATTTTTTCTTTTGTCCATGATCTTTGCGCTTCGTCAAAAATAGCAATTCTTTCAGGAGGTTTATTATTATTGCCTACAAATGAATCTCTATATTTATGAATTATTTGTATAAATGCTTCTGTTTTTCTTCTAGCATCTGTTTTTCTAAGTTTTTCACTACTACTTTCAATATGATCTCTGGCTAATGCTTCTTGCAACACTGCAACTAAAGGATAATTACCAGATAAAAAAACTGCATGTTCGCCTTTATTTGCATTTGAATGTTGAATTGCAATATTTAATCCCACTAATGTCTTACCTGCGCCAGGGATTCCAGTAACAAAACAAATAGCTTTTTTATTATTATTTTTACAAAATTCAATAATATCATTAATTTTTTCTGATGTTATTTTTAAATTTTCTGCTCCTGCATCACTCCTAGTTATATCTTTAACATTATGACCTCTATAAAGAGCCTGTGCAGCCTCTACAATTGTCGGAGTAGGTAAATATTCAGAATGTTCCCAAATTATATAGTCGAAATCCTTTTCATGAAATTTAGAAGATACTTCTTCTATCGCTACTGCTATATTACTAGAATTGCAAAATATTGGCTCTATTATTCTTCCCCATTCGTTAATAACTATTTCTCGTGGGGGAGCGTTAGTTGAAATCACTACTGGAACTAGAAGTTTATCATGGCTTTCTTTTTGAAAATTACTAAGATCAAGGGCATAATCATAAACCTGATCATAACTGCTGCTTCTATATTCTCTATCACCGCATTTAAATTCTAATAAGAAAATAATATTATTATATAAAAAAACAACGTCTATACGCCTTCCCATCCTAGGAATTATAAATTCAAAAATTATTCTTCCACTTTGAAATTTAGAAAGTTGACTTTTTAATATGTCGATTTCTTCACTCCAGGAATTACCTTGTTGAATTCTTGTCTCAGCATTAATATTATTCTTATGTATTATGCCTAATATTTCTTCTTTCGGTTTTTCTAAAAATTCTTTAATCCCAGAAGAATAAAATGCTCTATTATTTTGCATCTATCTTTCCCTATCCTTCGTAGTTTATAATATTCATTTTATACTCTATTGCATATTTAAAAGTCTATCTCTTTCTTCTTTCCGTATAAATTCCTTTTATATACTTATACAGAAGTTTCTTCTAGTTTTTTTCTACTTTTAAAGGTTTTTCCAAGTACTTCAAATATTATTCTTGGAATGTCCTTTGCTTCAGTTTTAGAGTCAATTTTTTTGGTAATTTCCTCTATCATATTTACTATTTGTGGAATTTGTTTGGATTCCATAAATTCATTTAGCCAGTTAATATCTGCTGTTGTCTTTTTTCCTAAATGTAT
>JAAZCH010000192.1 GCA_012513395.1 Tissierellia bacterium | reverse complement strand
GTCCAGGTGCTAATATCTTTTCCCTTAATATCCTCAAAATACGGTATATATAAAAGTAACTTTTCTATACTCGTTTTAGTTAAACAAATATATAAATCATTACACATTTTTTCTATGTCTTCTCTTCTAACAATACTCATTAGCCATTCCCTAGGTATGCTTTCATAACCATATCTTAGGCCTGCTAATCCGCCTGCTACTGCTCCTGTGGTATCTGTATCACTTCCAAGATTTACAGCTTTAAGGACACAAGATATATAGTCATCTGTATTTAAAAGACACCAGATTGAAGCCTCTAAAGTGTCAACTACATAACCACCACTTTTTATTTTATCTTCTGATAAATCTTTAAAATTTTTATCCTGAATTCTGTTGAAGTGTTTTAATTCATCCTTAAATTCTTCTTTTTCTCTATAATATTTTATGGCACTATATATAGCTGAATCTATTGGTGAATTTAATCCCATTCCTGTCATAACATATGACCCTATTGACAAGTATATCCCACAGGCTATTTGACTTCTTTTATGACTATGAGTCAGAGCTGAAATGTTATGGATTGTTTCAAAAGCTTCATCTTTATCCAAAAACTCATTACCATATTTAGCTTGCAAATAAAATAATATAGGTAATATTCTCATTAAAGATCCATTTCCGTTATCATATTCGTTCTTTCCACCACATTCCAAGGCTGCCAGTCCATTTTTATACCTAGATAGTGCCTGCCTAGTTGCTATTCCTATATCAAACATTTTACCATAAGGTGTATATTCCCCTTTATCATACCAGGATATAAATTTGTCCATTATATCCTTATAATCAAGACCATCTTTTAAACTATCTAAAAGTGCTAAGGTCATACTAGAATCATCAGACCAAGTTCCTGGAGGTTGATTATAGGTGCCATACCCTCTCATATTAGTGACAGGATCCTGCTTTAAAGATTCTCTATCTTTGAATTCCACAGGGACTCCTAAGGCATCGCCAACTACAAGTCCCATAACCCCATTTAAAATTGGATTGTCCATATAAATAGCCTCCTTCAAAAAACATATCCATAACTCTTAAATCTATTTTTTTGATCCAACCTTCCCTTTAGTTAAAACAAGAAGTGCAAAGCTTCCCACAACACCACCCACTGCTTTTATCCCATCCTTAGTCCTCTTAGCATATATATTTCTACAATGTTCACAATATCTATGCTTATAGCCCTCAGGCAACTCTCTTTGGCATTTCTTACTTTTACACTTATTCATCCCCATATTTTTCTCCTTCCAATATTTTTTGTTCTACATTAAATGGCAGTTCCATAATCCTTTTCTTTATATCTGGTAATGCCTTTGACCAGTAGTTTTCTGGTGATGGATCTAGCATATCTAATCGTTGGACTAGTCCTTCAATATCTAAATAAATTTTTTGTATGTATTCAGCATAATATTGTAAACTTTGCTGAGCAGCTTCAGCTTCACCCATCTCAAAATATGCCATTGCCTCTACAAATGAAACCATGTTAACTGCATATAAATTTTCTCTTATTTCTTTTATTCTATCATCCATCTTGTCAGGACTTGATGCAGGTAGTATCTTCCCCCAAAATGATTCTGGCTGATTTTTGATAAAATCTAAACTTACATTTTGGCTTAACATTAAAAGGTTTCTACTATCCTCAGAATCATTAGCAATTCTCATCAAAGCTAGTTCTTTTAACTTTTGATTCTTTATAACCATCGCTTGCAAAAGTTTTTGTTTGCAACTATATGCAGAAGCTAATCTATCATACTCTTGTCCCTTTCTTACTTCTTCAACGGATATTTGTATTAACTGAATTTGTTCTGCAATTTGAGCAATCTGCATCTGAGTTGCATAATTTGTCATGGCTTGACTTATATCTGGTGTAATATTAGTTTTTTCTAAAGATATAGTTGATACTATTTTTTTAGTCTTTGGGTTAACCAAGTTTGCCATCAAAGAACCATCTTTCCTTGTCATTAATTTTAAAGATCCTTCGGCTAACTTTCTATTTTGTTCGTCAGTTAACACTGCTTGAAAAGTTTCCTTAGGTACTGATGATTTTATTAAATTTACAAAGTTTGGAGCTGAATAAAGCATCTTTTCTATACTCGATAAAGTAGCTTTTGCACTCTTTATCAAAGGATATCCCAAATCTGGAATATTAGAAAAATATTCAGAAATATCAGAAGAAAACTCTTCATTATTAATTGTTTTTACATTCTCTTGCCCTATATAAATAATTCTATCCACATCAACACCTCCCTTTCACTTCTTTAAATTTCTACAATAAAATATTTTTTCTCACCATTTAGAGATTGCCAGGTGAAATTATAATCACCTTTTATAGAAATAAATTCTTTCCCCTTCATTACTCCTGTTGGTTTGAATATATCTCCATAGACCCTGTATTCTTCTCTAAAATATTTATAGATTCCATTATTCATTTGACCTGCATAAAAAGGTCTATCCGATACCAATATTACTACTGCATTTTTTGTGAATCCATTTTCTTTCAGCTCTTCCATGAACTTTATATCTTTAACAAATGAGTACATCTGCTCAGGATACTGACCATTTAATGGATGTTTTAATTCGATGGCATATTTCTCTGTTTTATCATTATTAAAGATAGAGATATCAATTTCTTTTTTGATTGTCTTACTTTCTATTAAAAAATAAGATACATTTCTTTCAAACTGAATTATATAACTGTCTAGTTCTTTCCTTAAAAATATGCCTAGCTCATGTTGGAAACTAAATTCATTATATACTTCGATCTTTTCTATTTCTGCATAGGAGAAAAATTTAGACACTAATTTTTTTAAGTCCAGCAAATTTACACCCCCTTGTTTATGCTCATAACCACTTAATATTATTTGCTAATATAATTTAAACTCCTATTGCTTTCTACAAATCTAATATTCTTATTTTATAATCCTAAACTAATCCTCTTAAGAGTATTTATTGCAATATTTTTTTATAGGACATATTTCACATCTAGGATTTGAGGTACATACTTCCCCATATACAGATGAACAAAAATTCCATACTAGCGAATCAATTTCAGACATAGATATTCCTGTATCTTTAGAAAGTTTTAAAACAGTTTCATAAACTTCATGTATTGTTGCAGGTATATTACTTCCACTTCCCATACGATCCCCAGCAAAAAATCTACATAAATGGACATCTGGTTTCATGCCATCAATTCCAACATTTCTTAAATATTCCCAAGCTAAAGCTTCGCCTACTCTATTTATTTTATATTTTGATTTGTTATCAGATATCTTTTTTACAATTTCATATGCAGGAGCAGATGTAACAAAATCATCCATACTTCCATAGTCTCTTTCTATCTCTTCCATTATAGCAATATTTTGAGCCAAGCTTTTCATCTGCTGATTTATATTTCGATTACCACATTTTATTTTGCGAATTTCATCTATAAATCTCTCAGGATTTTCAGTTTTAATTTTATCCACGTCAAAGTCATAAAATATATTTTCTATTTTATCCATATTTGCAACAATGCTTTTCCAGGGTCTTTGATTACTTAGTAAAGAATATATTAATCCCTTTATATGATCTGATAAGGTAAATTTCTTTCCCATTTTTCGTCGCTGTAAATTATCATTTGTCCATATCTCGAACAAATTATTTTCTATCAAATATTCTTTTAATATATGTACCCATTCTTCCCCCATAAAGCTTTCTTGTCTATTACTAAACCCTGTTTCAGTAAACTTTTCAGATAATAACTCACATACTTTTGATAAATATAGATGATTATATTTGTATAAAATTTCCCTTGAAGGATTCATATCTATAAAGTCATCAGATATTTTCTCATATCCTTTTATTTCATCTATCAGGCTATCTCTTTCCTTTATAAGTTCTTCATAGTTTTTATCCTGTAAAAAGCTCATATATATTTCTGGACTTACCATCATGAATTATCCTCCTCATTCCTGATACATGTTTAAAGTAACAACTCAACCTATTAGTTACTATTGTACCAAATAAATCATACATTGCTAATATAATATGAAAATTTACATAATTCACGCTGACATTTTCTCCATAGTGCGGTAATATTGATATATAAATCAAATACTTAGCTTAATGCCTGCTTTTAAAATAACTTTAATAGCAAGCACAGTAAGTGTAGACACACTTACGAGAAAATTGATGAAGCGGACCCATTTAGGTTCGCTTCTTTTTATCCAATTTTCTACTTGTTCTTATCAGAATGATTTAGGGGTTCCCCCTAAGACCCTGTTATAAATAAAAAGAAAAGGAGAATTCATATGGCAAATAGACTTAGGAAGAATGATATTCATGTTATGGTTACTGATGAGGAAAAAGAACTTTTTAAGAAGAAACTTGAAATAAGCAAGTCAAAATCAATGGGACATTTTATAAGAAAAAGTGTTCTAGAAGCCCCTATATTTGTGATTGATATGAATATCTTTAGAAAACTACAAACTCTTATAGGAAAGAATTCAAATAACATCAATCAAATTGCAAAGAAAGTTAACAGTACAGGCATAATATATAGAGAAGATATTGAAGATCTAAAAAAAGAGAATGAAGATATCTCAAGGGAAATAATTAAAATTCAAAATATCCTGACAAGAAAATATATGAATAAGTTTATATAAACAACTGAGTATAATTAAAAATCTTCTTCAAATATTCTCCAAAATAGAGGAAAATAATATATATAATAATTACACAAAAACTTTAATAGATAACTAATAAATATGGGTCTTGTTGATAATTAAAAACCAAATTATCCACAAGACCTACATTTCTACTACTCGATTGTATATTCCAAAATATTAACCATAAAATCTTTATAGCTTAAATTTTTTGTGCACAAATCTACATAAATCTAAAACTTAAACATATATATTTATTCTTTAAAATTAAATAGATAAAATTTTAAAATTTATTAAAACTCATTAAGAGAATAGGTAGAAGACAAGATCTTTCGCCTGTCACATATAACTATAAAACTACTTGTTCCTCTATAAATTCTTCAAAGCTATCTATATCGTCAAAGGCTACTTCATTGCCTAGAGCCTCAAAGTGTTTCCTTCCACATTTAATTTTAGCACTTTCCAATGGCCTTAGAGCATCAAACATAATATCAGCCTTGGTTTCCAATACAAAGTAGAGCTTATCCTTGCCGTCTATTTCAATAAGCACTACCCAGTCAGGGTTATAAGTACCTAATGGGGTTGCAATAGTAAACCAGTTAGGCAACTTTGCGTAGAGCTTAATGTTTTTATTGTTCTCAAAGCTGGTAGCAAAGCTTTCCTCGTTAGCACTATCATAGACTACATACTCATATACAGACTTCTTGCTTTCTATCATATTCTTGGATAAGTAGCCTGTAAGCTCCTCTGTTTCAAAGAGTTCTTGAGCATAATACTCGTCGTCACCTATCTTGGTGTATTTAATACCATCAACTATCATATGCCTCATTTTAGCTGATATTATCTGGACTACCTGCTCCATATACCTTTGAGGATTTTTCTTGAACAAGTCAATAGTCTTGCTTTTTAATAGTATCTCCACAATAGTTTTCCTTGTTAGATTAGTTTCATTCTGCAAATAGGCAATAATATCCGGTATATTTTCCTGTAGGTTATTCAATCCTACTGCATATCTATCTGATTCCTCAGCTACTACACCACCAGCACTTATATCAAGCCCAGCTTTGGTATATATAAGCTTTGCAGAGCTTACAGATAGGCTGGTCTGCATTTCTTTGCAACATTCGTCTATTAGCTTTTCGCTGTCAAAGTCTACAGAATAGGTGGTCTTATACTTAATCCTATCCCATAAATCCTTGAACTCAGGGTCAAGGTAAACCTGTTTATTCAGCTTGATGCTCTTTTTATCGCTATTATTCTTAATATTAAGAGTACTACAAACTTTTCTTGCAAGAGCTGTAATCTCTACTTTTACAGGTTCAAATTCTTC
>JAAZCH010000003.1 GCA_012513395.1 Tissierellia bacterium | reverse complement strand
TAGTATGCAAAAATTTAAGTAGAAATTGTATTACACGATCTCTACAAAAGCACTAGGATACAATTTTAAATTAACATAAAAAATGTATCGACTATCTTAATCAGGATAAGCCGATACACAAAATATTTTACACTACCATAAGTTGCGACTAAGACAGTTTTGGCAGCATCACTTATATTTTTCCTTCCAATAATAGTAACTACTATAACTAACACATGGGGGGAACCTACGGCAAGAATTATAAATTCTCTAGTCCAAAGAGATATATTTAGTCTGACAGGAACAAAGGAAATATTTTTATATATTATTGGAGTAGACAGCATAAAGTACGCCAGTTACTATCTGCCAATATTTTTTACATACATTATTTTTCTAATGTCAGGAATCCACTTCGTATCCATACTATTTAAAAGCGACTTTGGATCCATAGTAGGATTTGTTCCAATATTAAGTCTAATGTTCTTAGAAAATCCCTACAACCCATTTTGCTATTTCAGAATTCAAAGTCTATTGTTAGGAGAAATTGGAATAGGGTTTAAAGGCGCTATGATAATAATGGCAGTTTTCATTGTAGTATTTAATATTGGAACATATTTGTTATTTGATAGATATGAAGATGGATAATGTGAAATATAAAAAGATGATGTAATTATGAATTTTAAAAATAGGATTGTACTAGTACATAAATAGTACAAGTTAAACATATTCAAATTCGACCTATAAGTAGAGTATAAAAATATTTAGGAGGAGCGGATATGAATAACAGATAGACAAAAGAATTTAAAGAGGACGCCCTTAGATGTGCTCAAGAATCTAGAAATATAAAGGATGATAAAGATGACTAGAAAAATCCACTCACTGATATTATTGATATCCATAATGTTAATTCTAATTGGATGTGGACAAAAAAGTGCGAAGGAAATTGGTTATAATTATTGGCAGACAGAACCTAGGCTTGCAATGGTGTTAAATGACAATCTTTACATAAAAGATGTTTTTCATTATGAAGAAATTAGCGTCGACGAAGAAAGAAGTGCGACGAAAAAAGTATGCCATAATTCTGATATGAAACTACTTAAGAATGAGATTGTAGTCTATAGGGATACTTCAGATGGAAAAATCATTATAACTGTACTTGATGAAACATATTCAACAGGTTTCATATCAAAAAATATTTTTAATGATAATTTTTCGATAGAAGCCAAAGATATGATAGAGCTTGGTTCTTACGCATTTGTAAAAAGTGGAACAGTTATTTACAACGAACAATTAAATGTTGAACGAATTGTGGAATGCAATCATTTTGAATCTTTTCCTGTTGGAAAAATCATCGAAAAAGGAAATAGTTATTATAAAATTGCCTTCAATCCAGATGGTGAATGGCAAGTGCTAATAAAAAAAGAAGATTTGAAATATGATGGAATTTTTAAATTAGAAATAACTACATTTACTTTATAAGGTTCTTGAATCTGTAGGTATGTATTTGCACGTTGAATTTCAACAATACAAAAAGATATAGTATAATGTATGAGAAACGGTTATGGAGGTGACAACCTTGAAACTCAAAGATATAATTGGAGAATCTAGTCAGTATGAAAAGAAAGAAAAACTAGAAAGAAATAAACCTAAAAGTTGGCTTAAAAGTGTAAGTGCTTTTGCAAATACTCTAGGCGGAACTATAATATTTGGACTATCTGATAATGATAAACTAATCGGGCTAGAGAACTACAAAGAAGATTCAGAACAAATTAGCGAAATGCTAAAAGCAAAGATGGATCCTATACCTAGAATACAGCTAGAAAATATTATGGATAATGACAAGTATTTTATTGTCCTTAAAATAGAAGAAGGATTAGAAACTCCATATTATGTATTAGATGGAGGAAATAAAACAGCATATATTAGAGTTGGCAATCAAAGTGTGTCGGCTTCAGTTATGGACTTAAAAAATCTAGTTTTAAAAGGAATAAATCAAACTTTCGACACCCTACTTACAGAAAATAAAATTGAAGACACTACCTTTAATAAATTTAGAATTGAATATAACAGACGAACTAATAAGGAGTTTATAGCAACTGACCTAGTATCCTTTTATGGTGTTCACGTCCGGAATCGAACCGGAGACCTGACCCTTCCGGATTCGTAGCTGTATTCTCTGACGAAAAAAATTCTTAACAAATAAAAATGGCTAGACATATATCTAGCCATTACATACTTTATGGTGTTCACGTCCGGAATCGAACTGGAGGGCTGACCCTTCCGGAAGCGTTGATATATCCTAAAAGCTAATCAACTTCCAATAAAAAAAGCTGGATCTTAAAAAAAAGATTCAGCATAATAATGGTGTTCGCGGCGGGAATCGAACCCACGGCCTTTCGCTTAGGAGGCGAACGCTCTATCCTACTGAGCTACGCAAACTTAGTTACAAAAACATAAGGTAAATTCACTTGAATTACCTTGTCATAGAAATATTATATT
>JAAZCH010000191.1 GCA_012513395.1 Tissierellia bacterium | reverse complement strand
TATTCATAGTCTAAATGTTCATCTAGTTCGTTTTTTAGCATTGTTTCTAGAGTGTCTCCTAAGAGATCTTTGATTGCTTCTTGAATATCTTCTGCTGATTGTGGTTGATATTCTTCGATTAGCATCCTTGCTATCTTACTTCTGTTTGTCTCTGGTCCGTTTCCTTGCCATAAAAATTCCTCCTGATTAAGTTTATTGTATCTTAATCAGGAGGAACTTCATACACAAACTATTTTACAGTCTCTAGAAGTGCCTTGTTAGTTTCCAGCACCCTAGTTTTGGCTTATCAAATCTATAAGGAAATAAGATATAATTACGGCTTTCCATTTATTTATGGTCCGCTTTTTATAGTTTTGCACCTTATTTATATTTTATTTGACTTTACGCAATCCCTTTTCCTTTGGAGAAAATCCAATAAAGTTTTCAGATAAAGATCCTAAGAAATTCACACTTATTTAGACATAAACTATTCCATATACTTTACCTTGTGTTTCTGCTAAAATTACTGTAAGCGAGGTGGGTTATGGATTTTTTATTACCTAAATACAACGAGCCCAATTGGGCAGACGAAAAATTAATGAATCCAAATGACGTACATTTATCTCCTGCTAAAGCCGATGGAATTTTGCCTGACGGCTTTTATTTGACTAGCGTTTATCCTGAATATGTAAAGCTAAAGGGAAAGTGGAATTTGGTAGCAGAAAATATTCCCTTCACCTTATTGGTCGTAAAAGAAAAAGAGATAATTCCAACAGAGCCTGAAAACTTAAAAAAGGGGGACTTGGTAGTTTGTACAAATATCACAGACGGTTCCCAAGGACTTTTTGTAAACGAAAATCCCTTTGACGGATTGGAATACAATTTCGATCTTCTTTCCTATGACGTCTCCGGATCGGAAAAATATGACAAAATGGTTGGAATTTTAGAACAGGAAAGAAACAACGACAATGGTTATATAGTCTGGGTCTTAGGTCCTGCAGTCGTCTTTGATTACGACACTCGTGTGGCTTTGACAAAGCTAATCGAAGGTGGATATGTGGATTGTATTATGGCAGGAAATGCCATGGCGACCCACGATTTGGAAGGGGGATATTTGGAAACTGCCCTTGGGCAAAATATTTACACCCAAGAATCCATGCCAAATGGACACTACAACCACCTAGACACGATAAACGAAGCCAGAAGACTTGGGAGTATCGAGGCATTTATAGAATCTGGGGAAGTAAAAGACGGATTGATGAAAAAGATTGTGGAAAACAAAATCCCCTACATTTTAGCCGGATCCATTCGAGATGATGGACCATTGCCCCCAGTTTATGGGGATGTGGTGGATAGCATTTTGGCCATGGAAGAGGAACTGAAAAAAGCCACATTGGTAATTACTTTGGCAACCCAGCTCCACTCTGTGGCGGCGGCTTCCATGACTCCTTGTTATAAAGTTGAAAATGGAAAAATCAGACCTGTCTACGTTTATTCCATAGACGTCTCTGAATATTCAACCACAAGCGTTATGAGGGTTAGAGACAAGTACGGTGTGGAATCATTTTTGACAAACGTCCAAGACTTTTCTTATATAATGAAACAAAAATTGATTAAATAGGGGGCAAAAATGTTTAAACCAAAAAATTTTACAGAACCAATTTTAATACTAAAAAATTTATAAATGCTCCCAATGTGAAATATGAAGTTGTGGAAATAGAGGGAGTGGCTCCCAATAACTACCACGCCATGAGCATATATCCAGAATATTTTAAAGTTGACGGAAAATGGTTGGGAGTTTCTGAAAGCAGAATGGACACAGTTCCCGTCATTCGAGACGGATTTATCGAAGTTTTAGAATTTAGAAATTTAAAAATTGGAGACAAAGTAATCGTCGGAAGGACAGAAGACGGAAGCGAGAGAATTTATCTTTACACAGAAGGCTTCAACACTGAAGATTCTTCCTTTGAGATGTTTCAATTTAGAAGTGGAAGAACTCGTGAAACTGCTTTTTCAAAGGACTACGACGAGTTAGCCCAAATTATGAAATACGAAAGGGCAAACAAAGGCCACATCGTTTGGGTTTTAGGATCCAGCATTTCCATGGACCTTCGCACGAGATTTAACTTTTCTCAAATTATAAAATCCGGATATGTCAATGCGGTAATTACTGGAAATACAATGGCGACAGTGGATTTGATGAAAGGGCTAAAATCCGACAATCCCTTCATTCAAAGCAGAGCCAGCGATTCTAGATCCGAAACTCTCCAAGACTATATCACAATTTCCAAGGTTCGAGAAATGGGAAGCATAGAAAACGCCGTCAAAGGCGAGATTGTGGAAGACGGAATTATGAAAACATTAGTGGATTACAATATCCCCTTTGTAATTGCAGGCTCAATTAGTGACAGATACAAGCTTCCAGAAACTTACAACAACGTTTACGAAGCCCAAGACGCAATGAGATTTCACACGAGAAAGGCGACAATGCTCATTTGTCTATCATCTGTGCTTTTTACAATTGCATCGGGAAACATGACCCCCTCTTATAATATATTCAACGAAGTGACAAAACCAATTCAC
>JAAZCH010000190.1 GCA_012513395.1 Tissierellia bacterium | reverse complement strand
GAAAAAGAAAATAATAAAATCCAATAATGAAATTTCAGAATTATGTTCTTTTTCCCTTGGAGGGTATCAACAGAAGGTGTTGATAGAAGGAAAAAATAGAGATAATCCTATAGTTATAACTTTACACGGTGGACCAGGAACACCGATACCATTTTCAGTTGGATGTAGAGGGTTATTCCCAGTGTTTACGGACGAGTTTATTATGGTTTATTGGGACCAACTTGGCTGTGGAATAAATAACCATGTGATTGATAATTCGTTTTCAGTTGATACATTTGTTCAGATGACAGAGGAATTAATAGAAAAGATAAAAGTAAAATTTCCCAATAACAAAATAATGATATTTTCAACTTCTTGGGGATCTATATTAAGTGCTAAGTTATTGGAAAAGAATCCTTATACCGTCGATAGTGTTATTGCGTGTGGTCAGATAATTAAAAATGTGTTTATCTGTGATGAAGTAATAGATACCTTAGCTCAAACCAATATTCCTGTGAAGAAGTTGGAAAGAATCAAAAATGTAACAGTAGATAATTTTCAAGGGAAAGACTTGCAATTGATATCAAGTGCTCTTCGCAAATATACAAATGCATATCAAAATAGAATTGGTGAGAAAGCACCAATGGGAACAATTATAAAAGGATTATTGAAGAGTCCTGATTACAAAATGAAGGATTTTAAAGCAATTATGGTAAACGGCTATATGAAGAATACTTCATTGTGGAAGGAGATAATACAGATTAATCTTACAGAGCAACTGAGAAATGTTAAGGTTCCGTACATTATTTTACAGGGAGATACCGATATAGTTGCTTCGACAAAATTAGTTAAAGAATTGGTAGTCGATAGTAATAATACATGTTTAGATTGTAAAGTGGTTGCCCATACAGGACATATGCCTGGTGTAGAAATGATGGATACATTATTAACTGTTTTAAAAGAATGTAGCCTGCAGCTATAATTTTAAAAAGAGGAAACTTTCAGCTTATCTAAGAGTTTATAGCATGTATGAATTTGAATTTTACAACCTGACAAATCTTCGCAAGCTGGGAAATGTAATTATCTCAAATTGCTCCTATAATAGGCTTCAACAGGAGGAAAAAAGTATGGAGTGGATAGTAGCAATGCAACAGGCAATTACTTATATGGAAGAACATCTTATGGAGGAAATTAACTATGAAGATGTAGCGAAGCATGTGCACACTTCGAACTATGAGTTTCATAGGGCATTTAGTTTTCTTACAGGGATGACTGCCAATACCTATATTCGCAACCGTAGGTTGTCTTTAGCAGGTAGAGAGATTGTGGAAACCGACGCTAAAATAACAGACATTGCGCTGAAGTATGGCTATGAAACACCAGAGAGTTTTACAAAGGCATTTACAAGGTTTCATGGAATTGCGCCTAAATTTGCCAGAGAAGAATCTGCGAAGCTCTTACTTTTTAATCCACTTGTTATTAAAATAACTGTGGAAGGTGGTAAAAGTATGGACTACAGAATCGTACAAACAAAAGAACAAAAATTTATTGCAGTGGTAAGAAGTTTTCAAAATGAAATCATTAATGACGAGGAAAATCACGATATTCCTGATTTTTGGGGCGAGTGCAATGAAAAGAATCTATTAGGACCGATTTGTAATTTGCGACCGGAAGGAAAGCGAGACTTGTATGGACTGTGTACCCCGACAAAAGAAGGGAAAGACACTTTCGAATACGGAATCGGTGTGTTGGTTGATGAACAGACAGCGGACTTTGATATGGCTGAAATGGAAAAGGCCGGTTTCTGCGTCTGGGATGTAAAACCGGGAACATATGTGGTATTTGACTGTATCGGCGAAGACGGAGATTGCATCGGCGAAACTTGGGAAAAATTCTATAAAGAGTTTTTGCCACAGATGGGATATGAGGCAGAGTCGGAAACAGACTATGAGATTTACTTCGAAAAAGGAAGAGAAGGTCTGATGTGCGAACTTTGGATTCCGATAAGAAAGAAATAGAAAAAAGTTACTATGTTAAGATGCTTGAAACTTTCAGTTTGTCGCTTTTCCTGAAAGCCAGTAGATATGTTCCCAAGAACGCCGACATCAATAATTAAAACTCGTTCCACGTGGAGACGGTAGTATTGATAACAAAGAAAAATGATTGAGTGTACTGATAACCCATATATACCAAGGGTTTGAGCACACATGGACGCAAAACCCATTGAGCGAAAAACATGAAAATATCGCTTCGAGGGAATAAGTCCATAAGAGCGGTATTTGATAGTCAAGTGGTCAGGTTAGATGTCATAGCTCCGCGAGTGGTCGGATTAGATGTCAGCCTTCGCGAGTGGTCAGGTTAGATGTTTTTTCGGAAAATTTTGAAGTTGTGTGGTCGGGTTGGATATCAGGATAAAATGTATTGCATTTCACATTTATTCCAACGGGTAAATCTTTGGGAATGGAGGTTACATAGAATGAGTGAAACAGATAATCTACAAATTGAATTAAAACCGTATAGCGAGGCTATGGTTAATGCAGAGTACGACCTCGACAAGATAATCTATGACTTGGACAGTCAGATTGAGTTGCTGTCAAGCCAAGCAGATAAATTTGACTACTTGGTTTCAATTGGCAGCGGAGTGCTATGCGGAGCG